>DYKW01000116.1 GCA_020722405.1 Anaerolinea thermophila | reverse complement strand
ATAGGAAATTGTATAGCCCTACTTGATGCTTATCGAAAAGATTCGGGCGTATCACCAGAAAATTGCATAATAGTTGTACAAACAATAGCTGAAAAGGGAACTAGCATTATCTATTTAGATAAAAACACGACCCCGTTGGATTGATCCGATTGCCCTGATGAAGAAGGGATTAAGACAACGTCTCTAAGACCGGAAACTTCAGTAATCGCTGAATTGATCCGATTCATACCATCCATCCCTCCGCATCGTTGGTGCATGGCACGTCGTGCCCGTACCATGCCGATGGTTCGCGGATTTCCGTAGGGGCGACCGGCGGGTCGCCCCTACCAGGATGCAATTTGTCCAATTCCCATTGTGCGGGATTGTTGCGGATATATTCCCGGATGCGCCCCAATTCCGATTCGTTGCGGATTATGTGTTCCCAATCATTGCGTTGCCATAATTTTGCGCCGGGGGTTTGGTGCAATTCGTTGATGCGTTTGGTTGCGGCGGATTTGAACCCGGCCATGACCGCACCAATGGACCGTGGTTGCGGTCCCGTAGGGGCGATCCGCCGGTCGCCCCTACCATCGGCAATAACCACAATCCCGTGAAAATGGTTTGGCATCATCACCCATTCATCCAATTCAATTTCGTTCCGGATCTCGGCGGTTTCCAACCATTCGTCAGCGATAATGTCCACCGCATCGTTAATTCGCATTTTGCCGTCCACAATATCCCCGAACAGGCATTCGCGGTTCGGGGTGCAGATCGTGATGAAATAGGCTCCGGCCTGGGAATAATCGTATCCCTTCAGGCGAATGGATCGGCGGCGATGCATTTGCGGGTTGTATTTCATTGACCGATGACACTACAGGCGCGCCTCAACCATCCGCTGGACATGGCCATCGCCGAGGTCCGGTAACGGCCCCGGTTCATCAACGGCACAAAACTGCCCGGGTCCAGGAGCTACTTAGCTACAGGGATTTACCCAGGTAATTCAGCTTGTAGATCTCGAGCACGGAAAGACAGAGGGCGATCACGATGGGCCCCAATACCAGGCCGAGAAAACCGAAAAGATTGATCCCTCCGATGATGCTCAACAGCAGAAAGAGGTTGTGGATCTGTATCTTGCCTCCGATGAGATACGGCCTCAAAAAATAATCTATCTGGCTTATGACAAGCAAACTGAACCCGAGAAGGACTGCGGCCTTCACGTACAGGCCCGCAGCAACGAGATAGACCGTGGCGGGTATCCATACGAGAGCCGTCCCGACCATGGGGATGAATGTCGCCACACCCATGACGATCCCCCAGAGTATGGGGGCGGAAAAATCGAGTGCCCACAGGATGAAGATCCCAAGCGACGCCTGAACAAAGGCGGTCATGATGTTCCCGTAAAGGGTTGCGGAAAGGACGTCGTGGGTCACCCTAAAAAAGTTGGCTGTCTCGCGGTCGGAAAACGGGAGCAGTTCCTTGAAGGAGGCGAGCAGCCGGTCCCCGTCACGCAAAAGATAGAAGAAGATGGTAAGCATGATAAAGGCCTTGAAGATGAGAGATGCCACGTTTTTGAAAACGACCGTCCCCTGGGCGATGAGGATCTCCCCGAGCCTTTTCGAGAGGTCCGCGATGGTCTCCCTGATTGCCTCCTCGTGTCCACGGGCGAGTTCAATGAGTTGGGGAAACCTTTCCTTCAGGATCGGGAAACTCTCCAGATCCGGGATGAGCCCGAGGCCCTGGCCGTGGAGTCTTTCCTGGATGGATGCATAGACCTTGAAGGTCTCGTTCGTGAGGCTCCCCAGGAGGAAAAACACG
Source organism: Anaerolinea thermophila (assembly GCA_020722405.1). Taxonomy (GTDB): domain Bacteria; phylum Chloroflexota; class Anaerolineae; order Anaerolineales; family DRKV01; genus DRKV01. The sequence continues at coordinate 4,083 of DYKW01000116.1, read as the reverse complement.
GGAATCACGATGAAGGCGATGATGAGGACGGTCATGATCACGGCAGACAGGTTGTTCCGGCCCCGGAGATATCTCCTGATCCTCTGGTGGATGGGGTAAGAAAAGAGGGCGAGAATGATGGCCCATGCCATAGGCTCAAAAAACGGCGCAAAAAGCCTGAGCCCAAGGCCCAAAATGAGGAAGCCGATCGCAAAGGCGAGAAAACCGACGTACTTCTTGTTGTCATCCGGATTGACGGTAGGAAACATCATGCCTCTGGACTGAGTGATGGAGGGAAAAGGGATTCGATGCCATGCGGAAAAACATCAGGGGAGATGCCAAGGGCGCCGACAAGCCAGAGAAGCTCGTCATAAGGGCAATTAATGGAGGATTTACGCCTTCCGTTCGTGACGTCGTCCAGTTCCCGGGTCAGAAACCCGATGAGGGCATGGGCGATCTCCTGATCAAGACCGGTGATCTCCTTTCCTCCCCGGGCCGCAAAGGATAGGAGGCGCCTCACATTCACCACGCACCGAGCAAGGCCCCGGTACGAACGCCTATCCCGGTTCTCTGGATTAAGATCTCTTAGGATGATCCTTCGATAACAGGAGATCACCGCGTCCGTGAGGCGTTCCATATCCTCTGGTTCGAGCTCCATACCCGGTCCATCCTGGGCCTGGGTAAGATGATAAAGGGATTCGTGCAATGCCACCTCAGGGATCTCTCCGGCCTTCAGGATCGAAAAGACCTCATCTTCGATGAGCTCTGATTTTTCCAATGCGTTACCAGTCAAGGGGACGTTTCCATGCATCCTTGAGGTCCTGGATATCCACCGAGACAAAGGGATGATCCCCATGGAACGAGAGGGCGAATCTCCGGCCTTCTGTCACGTGCCCGATGCGGGCAAAGGCGGTGCCGGACATGGCCTCCTGGAAGGCCCGTTCCTTTTCAGGCGCAACGGTCACGACGAAGCGGGACTGGCTCTCGCTGAAAAGGAGATGGTCGAGGCGATCCACACCCTTGGCCGGCACGAGCCCCAGGTCGATCTCCATGCCAAGGCCTCCGCTGAAGGCCGTTTCAGCGAGCGCCACGGCAAGGCCTCCGTCTGAACAATCGTGGCAGGAGGCCACAAGGCCGTGGCGGATTGCCTTTGAAAGGGCGAGATACCTGGCCTTTGCCTCGGGGATCCTGACCCTTGGGACCGTATTTCCCACAAAACCGCATCGTGCATAATACTCCGACCCGCCGAACTCTGGGTAGGTGACGCCGAGCACGTAGATGCCGTCTCCCGGCCTCTTGGCGTCCATGGTGACTGCGCGGCGGACGTCATCCATCCTGCTGATCACGGAAAAAAGAAGGGTCGGGGGGATGGAGATCTTGACCCCTTCGATGATGGCGTCGTTCTTCATACTGTCCTTTCCGGAGATGCACGGGACCCCGTAGGCCCGGCAGATCTCGGAAAGGGCGAGGTTTGCACGCACGAGCTGGGCGAGTTTATAGCGGCCGTCCGGCGTCTTTTCCGACTGGACTGGATCGCACCAGCAGAAATTATCGAGCCCGGCCATGAGATCGAGCCCACCTCCCACACATACGGCGTTTCTGACCGCCTCGTCCACGGCGCACGCGACCATGTGATAGGTGTCGATTGCGCTGTATTTCGGGCAGATCCCGTGGGCGATCACAAGACCCTCAAAAGAAGCGAGATCAGGACGGATCACCGCGGCATCAGACGGGCCGTCACCAAGGATGCCGACCATGGGCTTCACTACGCTCCCACCCTGCACCTCGTGGTCGTATTGCCGGACCACATACTCCTTGCTGCAGACGTTGTAGCGGGAGAGGATTGCCATGATCTCGCCGGTCAGGTCCTCGGGACAGGGAAAAACGGGTTCCGAATGGACGGGAGGGGACCAGACCGCCTCGAGCTCCATTCTCGGAACCCCCTCATGGACGAATCCGAGGTCAAGGCAGGCCACGGTCCTGCCCTTGTAGAGACAGTGAAAGAGACCGGAATCCGTGAATGTGCCAAGGACCGTGGCCTCCACGTCCATCTTTTCTGCAAGGGCCAGAAATTCTTCGAGCTTCTCTGGAGGAACGGCCACGGTCATACGTTCCTGGGCCTCAGAGAGGAGGATCTCCCATGGATCGAGCCCCTGGTACTTGAGGGGCGCCTTGTCCAGGTGGAGTTCGAAGCCGCCCGTATCCTTGGCCATCTCTCCTACGGAGGATGAGAGGCCACCGGCCCCGTTGTCGGTTATGGATGTGTAGAGGCAGAGATCCCGGGCGCGGAGGAGAAAATCCGTCATCTTTTTCTGCGTGATGGGATCGCCGATCTGAACGGCCGTTGCCGGAGAGCCCTCATGGAGCTCCTCGGATGAAAAGGTCGCCCCGTGGATCCCGTCCTTTCCGATTCGCCCTCCGCACATGACGATGGCATCTCCTACGTGGGCGCGTTTCTCATGGCCTGGCCTGCCGCAGACCTCAAGGGGGAGGACGCCGCCTGTTCCGCAGAAGACCAAGGGTTTGCCGAGATAGCGTTCGTCAAAGACAATGGACCCGTTCACCGTGGGGATTCCGCTCTTGTTGCCCCCGTGTTCCACGCCCTCCCGCACGCCCTCGAAGATCCGTTTCGGGTGGAGAAGCCCCCTGGGTATGGGCCCCGGATAATCGGGCGGGGCAAAGCAGAAGACGTCCGTATTGAAGATGAGACGCGCCCCCATGCCGGTCCCGAACGGATCCCGGTTCACACCGACGATCCCGGTGAGCGCCCCGCCGTAGGGGTCGAGGGCGGACGGGCTGTTGTGGGTCTCCACCTTGAAGGCAATGCCCCAGCGGTCATTGAAACGTATGACACCCGCATTGTCATTGAAGACGGAAAGACACCAGTCCCGGTCTCCGAGGGAGGATCTGACGTCCTTGGTCGCGGCCTTGATACAGGTCTCAAAGAGGCTGTCGATAATCCGCTCTTCGTTTCCCTCTGTGTAGCGGATGAGGGAGTTGAATATCTTGTGCTTGCAGTGCTCGGACCAGGTCTGGGCAAGGGCCTCGAGCTCCACGTCGGTGATCCGGCGGGAAAGCCCCCGCCTCTGCCTCTCCGCCAGGACCTCAGGACGTTCGAAATAGGCCCGGATGGCGGCCATCTCCGGAAGGGAAAGGGCAAGGAGCCGATTCCGGGAAAGGCAGATGAGATCCCCGTCCGAGAGTGCCGAAAGGTCAAACTCCTCTACTCTGGGCTCCTTCTCGCCCAGGACCCTGGGGACTGCGAAAAACAGGCCTCCCCCTTTCCTCTCCCATGTCTCATCAAAGAGGTCGCGGCGGAGGACGATGGTCCGCTCAATGAGTTCGTTGGCAAGGAGACCGTCTGCAAGCTTGCGGATCTCCGTCTCCGCAAGATCGCCCTCGACGAGATATTGCACTGCCGTATAGACCCCTTCTGTGGACAAGACACGACGCCCGAGGAGAAGCTCGATGGCCTCGGTTGCTATCCTGCCCTCATTGTCGGTGACACCGGGCCTGTAGCCGACCTCCACGACCCATGTCCAGGGAAAATCGTGGGCCCGTGATACAGGACTGTCCACGGAGATGACATGAATGACAGGATCTGAGAGGGGACCATGGGCCACATCCTGGAGCCTGTCCTGGGGAAGGGCGATGTCCAGGAGATAGACCTTGACGGTCCTCACCCCAATGACTGGAAGGCCGAGGTCATGGACGGCCTTTCTGGCGATCCTCTCCCCGCGGGAGTCCCGCAGATGGGGTTTGAACATGACTTCTATGCGATGGGGCATGTATCCTCCAAAACGGGGAGAGACAAGGATTTCAGTGGACCCGAACTTAGTATTTGTAGCGTAACCGCCCTACACTGTCCATAGAGTCGATACCTGAATCCGTGAAATACGGACTTAACTTGGCAATTTCTCAAAATAAGCCAATCTATCTGCCGGCAGACAGGCAGGTCGGACAAAAATCCTTATTTTTCAAGGCACCCATTGACGTAGATCAAGGTCAGCGAGGGCATGTGATGGCATTCCTGATCCCGCTGCAAAAATCTAAAAATCTGATCCCGCTCAAAAAGCCCGAGATGCAAGGCGCGAAATTTTCCAG
>DYKW01000115.1 GCA_020722405.1 Anaerolinea thermophila | reverse complement strand
CCATGAAAAATAATTTTCACCACCAGACATGGAAATCTATTTTCAGATCAGATACAATGAACTTTTTGATGTATCGCACAGTAATGAAAGCGAATTAACCGCCGGAAATGGCGCTGTGTTACGCCGCTTTCTGGCTTGATAATCCTCCCCCAGGGCGGGAAGTAGCCCTGTTGTTGTGAAAGGAGCGATGAGCCCATGACCAATTACCTTATCCGGCGCGCGTTTCAAATGGTGCTGGTGGTGTTGCTTTCCTCGCTGGCAATTTATGTTCTGTTAAACGTTGCCCCTGGCGGTCCACTTTCTGGTTTGCGCTTATCGGCCGACCGTAAGAGTCGTGTCAGTGATACGGATATTGCGCGGCTGGAAGCCTACCTGGGTCTGGATAAGCCGCTGGCCTTACGTTATATCACCTGGTTGCTTGGGGATGACTGGCTAGGTGCAGATTGGGTGTATGTCGGGCTGGGGCAGTATTCCCGTGAAAGATTGGGACGCGACGGGAAACCCATCACTACCATCAACCAGGCTACCGGTGAACGCGAGTCGGTGATGGAGTATTTCCGTTTTTGGGCTGACCCTGGTGTGGCGCAATTGAATCCTGGTTATTTGTTATGGGTCATCGGGACAAAAGTAGATACCACGCATGTTCAGGCTGATCACATTCGTGTTAAGCCACCAACTACAGCCCAGGCACCCGATAATGTTGTATTGGCAGCCCAGGTTTTTAAAGTGCATGGCAGCACCATCGAAGTGTCTGACTTAAACAATGTGCACTACATGGTTGAGGTTTCCGAGAGTACGACCTTTGAATTCCCTGAAGGGGAGGAGAAACCTCGTCCCGAAGAAGGCCGTTGGATAAACGTTTCCGGATTATTTGGAGCGTATGGTCTCTTAGGACGCTTTGCCGGTTTTCATGGGGATAACCATGGCATTTTGCGCGGTGATTTTGGTTTTTCCTGGAAACTCTCGCCCTCGCAGCCCGTAACGGACTTGATCAAGAGCCGCCTGGGAAATACCATTCTGTTGATGACCACTGCCTCTTTGATATCGCTGCTCATTGCCATTCCAATTGGGATTTACTCGGCGGTTCACCAGTACAGTACCGCGGACTATATCTTTACCACCTTTGCCTTCTTTGGTTCGGCGATGCCGGTTTTCTGGTTCGGTCTGATGCTCATCTTAGTATTTACCTATCAGTTTAAAACCTGGGGGCTCCCCTACATGCCGTCCGGAGGGGTGTCGTTGGTGCGTTCAGCGCCAGCCGGTAGCCTGGAAGCCATAATGAACATTACGCCGGGTAGCCTGGTAGACCGCGTCATTCACATTGTCATGCCCGGGGCTATGCTCAGTTTACTGTACATGGCCGGTTGGAGTCGTTACATGCGCGCCTCTATGCTGGAAGTGTTGCGCCAGGACTATGTGCGTACGGCCCGCGCCAAGGGACTTGCAGAACGTATGGTGATTTTGAAACATGCCATGCGTAACGCACTGGTGCCGATCATCACCATTGTTGTTTTCGAAATCCCCGGCATTTTTGGCGGTGCCACGCTGACGGAGACCATTTTTTCCTATCCAGGCATTGGACGGTTATATTTCGATGCTTTAGGTGGTAACGATTGGCCGGTTGTGATGGCTATTCTGTTTATCACCGCTATTCTCGTTGTCATCGCCACTTTGTTGGGCGATATACTCTACACCATCGTTGATCCGCGCATTCGCTTCAATTGATGAACAATTGCAGGGCATCTGTAAGTAGGGGGCCCTGCTTGCGTAATAGAAACCAGGCTCTTTGAGATACCGGCAGGCGATGGGCAAAGTAGTGGACTTTGCTATGATACGTCCCACACACATCGTCTTAAAGTATCGGAGTTAGAAATCATCTGTTATCGAAGGAGATTCTCGGCATGGCGATTGCTAAACTTGAGAGTGAAAAACTACTGACGATTGAAGAAGAAAGTTACTGGGCCATCGTCTGGCGTCGGTTTCGTAAACATAAACTGGCAGTGGCAGGCATGATAGCCATTATTGTGATTGCTTTTGCTTGTTTTGCTGCTCCACTGGTTGCCCCTTACGATCCCGTCAGTGATCTCTCCAAAGATCCCGAAACCGGTATTTTGCTGCGCAATGCCCCACCCTCGTTTTCCGGAGAAAGTTTTCATCCGATGGGCACCGATGCGATTGGCCGTGATGTATTCAGCCGACTGTTGTATGCCGGGCGTATCTCTTTGAGTGTGTCGCTCATTGTGGTTCTCTTTAGTGAACTACTCGGGGTGTTGATTGGCGCGGTTTCTGGCTATTTTGGCGGTTGGATAGATGATGTCATCCAACGTTTCGTAGAATTTCTGATTACGTTGCCATTGCTGCCCTTGCTGTTGGCCTTCTCGGCACTATTGCGTGGTGTCACGATCAGCGGTCTACCGCGTGAGTGGAGTAGTGCGGTGGTCATTACCATCATTTTGATTGTCTTCGGTTGGATGGGGGCCAGCCGTCTGGTACGTGCTCAGGTGCTTTCGCTGCGGAATCAGGAGTTTGCGGAGGCGGCTAAGGCGCTGGGAATGGGTGATTTTGGCATCATCATGAAGCACATGATTCCAAATTCATTGGCGCCTATTATCGTAGCCGCTACCTTGGGGTTGGGAGGCGTAATCATTCTTGAATCGGCGCTTTCTTTTCTGGGCTTTGGTATTCAACCGCCCATCCCTACCTGGGGCAACATGCTCAATGAATATCAGAGCGACATGTGGACCCAACCGGCCAAGGTGTTTTACCCCGGTTTGACGATTTTTATCTGTTCGCTGGCTTTCAACTACATTGGTGATGGTCTGCGTGATGCGATGGATCCTCGCTTAAAGCATTGATGTTCGTTGGATGGTCTTGTTGCATGAACTACACAAATAAAATTTATGCCATCTATTTACGAAGAGCGCCAAAAGCCATCCATTTGGAAACTATTGCTTTCTACGTTGGTAATATTAGTTATTGTGATTTATGGGATCATCACTATCAATACCGGTGATCCGCGCTGGTTCCAATCGAAATTTTCTGAGCAGCCGATAGCGATAACCCTTTATTGTTATGGGCAACCAATACAAATTCCCCCTGGGACACCAGCCTTTCAAGGTCTAACCAACCTGGCGAATGAAGCCCTTTCCGGCCCGAAACGTTGGGATTCACTCAGCCTTTCGGAAGTAACTTACAATGATTATCACACCCACCCGCGTATGGCGGCTTTGGAATTGCAGTATGCTCCTCCGGTGCGGATTCATTCTACGGTTAAGTTCTTTTCAAACGTAGAGCATTTGATCATTCCTTTGGTTGGAAGGCATGCCAATACCAACGCCATTTTTGGGCGGAATGCGGGTTACCCAATTGCCGGTTCTTTGCATATTGAAAGTCGTACCGCATTGGTCTTATATGTGCGTTCGCAAGGCTTGTGCGAGATCGACATCGAACCGTAATATGAACGGATAAGGAAGTGTTTTTATGCAACCTTTTTTTGGGAGGAGCCTGTGACTGAACAAAGCGTTGATAATTTGCTGGAGGTACGTAATCTCAAAACCTATTTCTTCACCGAAGATGGTGTGGTTAAGGCTGTCGATGGAGTGGATTTTACCGTGCAGCGTGGTGAGATACTGGGTCTGGTTGGCGAATCCGGCTGCGGGAAGAGCGTAACCTCGCTTTCCATTATGCGTCTGGTGGGCATCCCCGGCAAAATTGTGGATGGTGAGATTTTCTTCGAAGGACGCAGCCTCTTGGAATTAAGCGAAGATGAAATGGTGGATATGCGCGGCAATCGCATGTCCATGATTTTCCAGCAGCCACAAACCAGCCTAAACCCGGTTTTCAAGGTAGGTGACCAGGTCGCTGAAGTCTTTCAGATTCACCAAAACATAGGCAAGGAGGAGGCCTGGGAGCGCGCGGTTGAATTGCTCCGCTTGGTTGGTATTCCAGATGCCGAAAACAAAGCCCATGCTTTTCCACACGAAATGTCTGGGGGACAGGCGCAGCGTGTCATGATTGCTATGGCGTTAGCGCTTAGTCCACAGTTGTTGATCGCGGATGAGCCGACTACTGCTTTGGATGTTACCATTCAGGCGCAGATACTGGATTTGATGCGTGATTTACAGAAACGCACGAATACATCGGTGATTCTCATTACCCATGACTTGGGCGTGATTGCCGAAATGGCTGACCGAGTGGCGGTCATGTATGCTGGGCGCATCGTAGAGCAAGCGGATGTCCGAACGATTTTTGAACAACCGATGCATCCCTACACGAAGGGGTTGATTGCCTCCGTCCCGGTGTTGGGACGTGTGACCGAACGTTTGGAAACGATTCCCGGTTCAGTGCCTAATTTGGTAGACTTACCACCTGGTTGTCAATTTGCGCCGCGTTGTAAGGCTCGCATTGACCATCAACTAGCAATTTGTACCGAAATAGAACCTGCCCTCATCCCTGTTGGTGAAGGACATCTTGTGCGATGTTGGCTTTATCAAAATGAGGATGGACATGAAGCGCCCCTGGCAGCCGAGTAACCGTTTTGCATATGAGGCAAATTATGAGTGAAATGACCAAAACGAATAATAAACCACAAAAACTTGTCGAGGTTCATAACCTGGTCAAATACTTCCCTGTGCGCGGAGGGCTACTTCAGAGAGTAAAAGCCTGGGTGCAGGCGGTAGATGATGTTAGTTTTTTCATCCGCAAAGGAGAAACACTGGGATTGGTAGGTGAATCCGGCTGCGGCAAAACCACCGTGGGACGTACGATGTTGCGCTTGCTGGACCACACCGGTGGCTCGGTGTTCTTTGATGGACAGGATGTTTTCAAACTCAAAGGCAAGGCACTTAAAGCCATCCGCCGGGACATGCAGATTATCTTCCAGGATCCCTATGCCTCGCTTGATCCACGTATTCCGATTGGCGAATCGGTGGCCGAGGGGTTGAAAATTCACGGTATTGGGACCCCAAAGGAACGCTTTGATATTGTGATTGACATGTTGCGCAAAGTTGGTCTGGAAGATTACCATGCCCGCCGTTACCCGCACGAATTTTCAGGTGGGCAACGTCAACGTATTGGTATTGCCCGTGCATTGGCCCTTAACCCCAAGTTCATCATTGCTGATGAACCCGTTTCGGCGTTGGATGTCTCCATTCAGGCGCAAGTGCTCAATATTCTCAAGGATTTGCAGCATGAATTTGGACTGACTTATCTTTTCATTGCGCATAATTTGAGCGTGGTAGAGCATATTTCTGACCGCGTAGCCGTAATGTATCTGGGAAAAATGGTTGAAATGGCACCACGCGATGAACTTTTCAGTAACCCATTGCACCCTTATACGCAAGCCTTGATGTCGGCTATTCCCATTCCTGACCCGACCGTCCAGCGCGAGCGCATTATCTTGGAAGGTGATGTCCCCAGTCCACTAAACCCACCGAGTGGCTGTCGCTTCCACCCTCGTTGTCCGGTGGCAATGGAACACTGCTCTCAAGAGGAACCGCCTTTCCGTGAAGCACTTCCTGAGCATTGGGTGGCTTGTTGGCGAGTAGAATAGGCTTGTTGTCTATTGGTCAGCACTTAAGGTGAGAAACGATGCTTTTCGAGACCGCCATGCAATCTTATGGCGGTCTTGCATTATCCGTGTAAAGTACTGAACTCTGGCATTTTCTTATTCGACCGCAAAATTAGGGATGGTTCATTTTCCGCCGGAAATAAATTTACACTTTTCTCTGGTGTATTCCCCCCCTCCCCCAATTTGGGGGAGGGGGGGAACACCACGATTGGTTGTAAGTGTTTACAGATTTCTGAACCATGCCCAAAATTACATGGTTTTTCGCCGCAGAGTGACTTAAAAAATCGGTGTCATTGTACCCGTAGGGTGAATCTGCGCCATCTGTGGGCTATTTTGGCTGTCCGCCGGTTTCGCCAGACTCCAGTTTGTGATAAAAACGCTGCGGTTATTGCTATGACACTCAAACTGCGATAAAATCAGTTTTGAATACCCCATGGTTGTTATTTTATCCTGCATTCGTATCT
>DYKW01000114.1 GCA_020722405.1 Anaerolinea thermophila | reverse complement strand
CAGGCTTTGGAAGAAACCTTCGGGACGTTTCCCCTTCTTTTTGAGATGATACTCCGAAACGTTAGAGCATCTCCATTGCGTCTTAGCGAATTTGCGTCAAGATTTTGGCGTATTCCCAGCAATTTGGGATGCAATGCGTCGCGCCACGTGCGCCCAGGTAAATTGCGAGGCCACACGCTGACGGCCGGCTGCGCCCATTTGACGCGCCAGGTCAGACGATTGGCACAACCGTAACAGAGCACCGGCCAGTGTACCAGGCTGTTGCTGTGGAACAACAAAACCGGTCTTATCCGCAATGATAATTTCAGCGGTGGCTTCGTCTTCCACGCTTACGCAGGGCAAGCCAAAGGCCATCGCTTCGAGAAGTACATCTCCCCAAGTTTCCAAACGTGAGGGCAGCACAAAAATATCCGCCTGAGTGAAGTATTGCGTAATCACCGCCCGATCCCAGGTTGGCGGACGAATGGTGACCCCCTCCAGCGGCAACGTTGCCGCGCTATCCGGGAAATTGGTAACCATCGTCAAACGCGCATCCGGGACTTGTTCGCGTAGACGCGCGAAGGCCAGCAATAGCACATCGCCCCCCTTGCGGTAGAAATCTTTGCCAATGAACAAAATATGGCGCACTTTCCCCTGGCGCTGTGAAACTTGCGGCAGATTCGGCAAGTTAACGCCCCCTCCCACAACCGTAATTTTATCCGGTCGAACGGCGTAATCCTCTACCAGTGAGTGCCGTACCACCTCGCTGCGTACAAAAATATGTTTTGCTCGCCCATAAGCGCGCCGCTCAAGTGCAATCCATTCATGGTACTCCTTATCCGTAAATGGTGCCCTTTCCGGTATCTTGCGCCTATTCGAAAGCGCGGCAGTGTAATCGGTGTAGATAAAACCAGGGATGCCCTCAGGGGAATGCCACAGGGCGTCGAACAGCACCCCTACTTGCAAAACGCCACTTGGAGGCGGGGTAAGATGAGCCAGCCAACGCCCCACCTGCGCACTACGCATACGAAAAGCCGGTACATTTTGGTAAAAACGGGCTTTCCATATCGTCACATTTGGGTGAATCACTTGTAAGGCATTCCAAAAGCGCCATACGCTGCGCAAACCGGCATCGAAGATATGCGACAAGGGAATTTCATCTGCCAGGGCAGCGAAAAAGTGACCATATTTGACGCGTACACCAGGCTCACGAGTAATATCGCCAACCAACGTAGCCGCTAAGGGGTTGTCCAAAATTTACTTCCTTTTTTCTGAGTTGTATAGTGTGAGGCCATGTTTAACGCAAAGTCGCAAAGTCGCGAAGACGTGAAGGTAGGTGAGTAGGTGAGTAGGTGAGTAGGCATCAGCGAACAGCGGACCACGGAATGCGAAATGCGACTACCCGACTACACGACTGAAAACGGAATTCTCTTTGCGGTTCTGCGGCTTAGCGTTTTTTACAAATAAAAAAGCACCACCCCAATAAAGGCAGTGCTTTTGGTTTGCGCCGGGTTTACAGTTCCGCAGCACGTGTTCGAATGCGTTCCTGCACCAAAGCCAGGAATTCGTCAAACGGCATGTCATTCTGACGACTGCCATCCCGCTTGCGGAGTGAAACTGTGCCATTGGCCATTTCATTGTCACCTACGATCAGCATATAGGGCACCTTGAAATTCTGCGCTTTGCGAATCTTGGCGTTCATGCGCTCTGAGCCCAGGTCAGCACTGGCACGTACAAAGACAGTGCGTAATTGCTTTTCCAATTTGCGCGCGTATTCACTGTGGACATCCGTAATGGGGATAATGCGCACTTGTTCCGGTGCTAACCACACAGGGAAGTTCCCGGCATAGTGCTCGATGAGGAAACCTACCATCCGCTCATGGGTACTGAGTGGTGCACGGTGGATACAAAGCGGGGTTTCTTCTTCGCCATTCTTATTGATGAACTTGAGGTCAAAACGCTCCGGCACGGCAAAATCTACCTGATTGGTTGCCAGGGTAAACTCGCGCCCAATGGCACTCCAAACCTGCACATCAATCTTGGGGCCGTAAAAAGCCGCCTCATCGGGTACTTCCACAAAAGGCACACCGCCATTGGTCATCGCACGACGCACCATATCTTCGGTTTTCAACCACAAGCGCTCATTGTCTACATACTTTTTACCGAGGCCGCTTTTGTGATGCGTACTCAAACGCATGACGTATTTCTCGATGCCGAACAGTTCAAAATATTCCATGTACATAGCCACCACGGCCATGAATTCTTCCTCAAACTGTTCTTCAGAGCAGTAGATGTGTGCATCATTCATCTGCATGGAGCGCACCCGCATCAGGCCGAAGAGTTCACCGCTTTTTTCGTAACGGTAGCAGGTGCCATATTCCGCCAACCGCACAGGCAAATCGCGGTAACTGCGCGGCAGGCTGGCAAAAATCTTATGGTGCATGGGGCAGTTCATGGGTTTAATGTAGTAACGCACCCCATCATCCAGTTCCATTGAAGGATACATGCTTTCGGCGTAGTACGGCAAATGGCCGCTGCGCAGATAAAGGTCTTCTTTGGTCAGGTGCGGTGTGCGAACACGTTCATACCCGGCCTTGAATTCCATTTCCTTGGCCAGTTTCTCCAGTTCTTCAATCAAGACGCTACCATTTGGCATCCACAGCGGCAAACCAGGGCCAACTTCTTCATCGAAGATATAAATATGGAGTTCTTTGCCCAGTTTACGGTGATCGCGCTTCTTGGCCTCCTCCAGCATGGTCAGGTATTCTTTGAGTTGTTCTTTCGTTTCCCAGGCCGTGCCATAAATGCGCTGTAACATCGGATTGTGTTCATCACCGCGCCAGTAGGCACCCGCCACGTTCATCAGTTTAATGGTCGAGGGGTTGATTTGCCCGGTATGTTCCACATGGGGGCCGCGGCACAAATCGGTAAAAGTATCGTGCTGATAGATTGAAATTTCCGGCTTTTCATCCAATGGGTTACCATACTCATCGTAACCACCTTGTTCCAGACCTGCAATTAACTCCAATTTATAGGGCTGGTCTTTGAAAATTTCACGCGCTTCTTCCGCCGAAATCACCGTTTTCTTGAAGGGATGTCGCCCGGCAATGATCTGTCGCATGCGTTTCTCGATGGCTTTCAAGTCCTCCGGGGTGAGCGCACGCGGCAAATCAAAATCGTAATAAAAGCCGTTTTCAATTGGCGGACCAATCGCTACCTTGCCTTCAGGGAAGATTTCCAACACCGCCTGCGCCATGATGTGCGCGGCGGAATGGCGAATACGATACAACATCGTATCTTCGTAACGTTCCGGTACCGCAGGATTCTGCACTTTTTGTTGAGCCATCATTACACCTCCAAGGATAAAAAAACTCTCGCCCGTTCTGGGGCGAGAGTTCACTCACGGTTCCACCCAGATTACCCTGCAAAACAGGGCATCTCGTTGGGGCCGATAACGGGGCCAACCGTTTCCCTTACTTGGCCGAGGGCCTTTCCGGGTCATGCTCACGGGGGGTTTTCTGCGGGGGCGGCTGGAGATGGTTCTCAATCCATGACCATCTTTCCCTGTCGGCCTCCGGGCCGCATACTCGTCCCGGTCATCGCATGTACAAGATGAACTTTCAGGTGGGCGGAATAGGACTCGAACCTACGACCTTTGCGATGTCAACGCAACGCTCTAACCAACTGAGCTATCCGCCCGCATAAGCGTGGCTGATTATACACAAACTGGCGCAAATTGGCAAGGAATCAACAGCACGAATTTTCACACCTCGGCCAAAAATGCTTGCAGTGCGTTGGCTAACACCTGGGGCTGCTCCAGCATGACCATGTGCCCGGCATGAGGAATTACTTCCAGGCGGGCATGGGGCAGGGACTCGGCCAAAAATTGGGAATATTTCAGGGGGGTCATTTTGTCGTCTGCGCCACACACCACCAGCGCGGGCACGTCCACAGCAGTTAGGGCGGCACGCACATCAAAGACATTGCAGGCAACAAAATCATCGTGCAGTACCCTGGCGGGCACTTGCATCATGCGCTCTTGTGCCAACGCCTTCAATCCAGAGGGACTGTCCAGGTGGAAGGCCCAACGGATGATGGTTTCCACGGTCGCAGGAAAAGTTTCGGGGGAGGCAGTCCCTTCCAGGATTTTCGGGGATACCCCTAAGCGTCCACCCGTTCCGATCAGCCCCAGGGCACGGACGACCTTTGGGGTGGTGAGGGCAACCTCCAGGGTGATCGCGCCCCCCATGGAATGTCCGGTCAGGCACACAGGCGGCAGATCGAGGGCTTCCATCCAGGCACGAACGGCCTCGGCGTATTCGGCGATCCTTGGACGGCCCGGCAAGGGGGAATCGCCATGCCCCGGTAAATCCAGCGCATACACCGGATGTCCCGGCAAGTGACGAATTTCCGGCGGCCAATGCCACAAATTGCCCCCGGCACCATGGATCAGCACCAGTGGGACACCCTCAGCATCGGGGTTGGAAAGGCGGTAGTGCAAACCGGCGGCTCGAGGCATAGACTACGCCGCCTTACCTCGATTGCGCAGCCGATCATAGGCATCTTCGCTCAACGGAATCACCACCTGAATCCTGGTGCCTTTCCCAACCGCTGAATTGATATGCAAAAAGCCATTGACCAGTTCGGTACGCTCACGCATGTTGACCATCCCCAAACTGCCACGATTATCGTAAGTCGCATCTACGGCGCTTAGGTCGAAGCCCACACCATCGTCCTGGATTTCCAACATTGCGACATCGGGTTGCAGTAATTTCAGGCGCACCCAAATGTGCGCGGCTTGGGCATGTTTGCGGGCGTTGTTGACGGCTTCCTCCGCAATGTAGAACACGACCGCCTGTTTGCCTATCTCCAGTTTGTCCACCACTTCAGACTGCACCTCAATCAAGACGTTTTGGTCATAGGTTTCGCGCATTTTATCGGCCATAGCCTGCAAAGCGGCCACCAGGCCTTTGGATTCGAGCACCAGCGGGCGCAAGGTAAACAACATGTGACGAATTTCTTTGGTTGTGCGACGCGCCAATTCTTCGATTTTTTCCAGTTCTGTTTGCGCCGCTTTCGCGTCTCGTTCCATCAAGCGGCGGGCAAAGTTGACGCGCATGGCAATGGCGGCCACCGATTGTGTGGGGCCATCATGCAAATCACGTGCCAACTTCTTGCGCGCTTCTTCCTGGATTTCCATCATGTGCTCTTTTTCTTGTTCCAGGTCATCGAAGAGACGGGCATTTTGCATGGCAATCATCGCCTGGTGACCAACGATGTTGAGTAATTCACAGATCTCCTTGGTAAAAAAATCGGGGTCTTTATGGGCAAAGAGCAACACACCATAGGTTTCCAGGCCAGCACGAAGGGGAATACAATAAGCCCCCTCGCAACTTCGCAAGGCGATAACACGCGAAAGTTCGCTATCCTGATTTACCGATTTCGAAGAACGGCTTTCCCCCCGCTCGATTGTTTCGGCCAACAATCCGTTCACGCCCTCGAATGTTTGGCGTTGATCGGCCGGCGTAAAACCACGCGCGGAACCAACACGCAACACCATTTGCTCGGGATTCGCATCACTACGGTCGAACAACAAAAAGGCACTGACCAATGAGGCAACATTCCCATTGGGGCCGGACAACACCCGCGTGCTAATATCCAAAGCGATCTCGAGTACACGCTGGTAGCTAAGCGTAGCACTCAAGGTAGAGACCAATTCGTAGATCAGGCTGGAACGCGCTCGTTCCATTTTCTTTGCTTCACGGCGCAGGGCTACGCGTTCGCTGGCCAGTTTCTTATGCACCAAAAAGCCGCGCAGAACGTACCCCAAAATCCCCCCAAATAAAAGCGCAACTGCAGCGGCAATGCCTAAAAACAAAAAAGTATCGTTCATCTAATCTCTAGCCCAGCAAACAAGTCTATCATACCCGAGAATTTCGTTTTCGCAAAGAGATTTCGGCGATTTTATATAGTACCACAGTACTGGTACACATTATACCAAAAACAGCAGCAATTCCAAATCTGAAGCAAGAAAGGCCAAAAACAAAGGCCACAGATTTACA
>DYKW01000113.1 GCA_020722405.1 Anaerolinea thermophila | reverse complement strand
GTTCTCGGCGGTAAACAAATACCCCTGAACCATTCAGATGACGTCGTGCCAAGGAATAACAATACCCCACCGAGGTCGGGCATTGTTTTAATGCCAAAGGTGGAAATTTCCCCCGACTAAAATTCCACCTTTTACGCGTTGCCCCCCTCCGTAGATGTACTGGTGACATGCGCTTCCCCCCTTCGGCATTCTCCAGGCATCTTGGTACAGACTACCTTTTCCCTCTTGGTCAAAGTCCGCAACTGGTATGTGCAACCCAAGTGACATATTCACTATACATTTTGTGCGTTTCAAAAACGTTGCGCTAAGAGTTGCATTTTAAGCTAACTGGTACTAAAATGCTAAATGTACCTAACAGTCCTGTTATTTTTGCAACGCTAGAGTCCACATGTCATTTCTGAAGATTTTTTCACTCGGAACACCTCGCCTGGAATTGGATGACCAAGCGATTACATTGCCACGCAAAAAAGCATTGGCGCTTCTTATCTACCTGGCTCTGGCAACCGAACCGGTGTCACGAGAAAGACTCGCGACTTTATTATGGGATGAACATACAGCTACGCCGCGCAATAATTTACGACGTGTGCTCTTTACGCTGCGCAAACATTTGGGGAAGGAATGGATCGAAGAGGAAGGACAATTTTTGCGATTAATGGCAGAATCTTGGTGGGCGGACATCATTGTCTTTGATACGCTCGCTCACCCTACCTCGCGCCTGCTGCCAACACAATTGCAGAATGAAGCATTGCCCATTGCTCAGTGGAAGCAAGCGGTAGAACTTTATCGCGATCAGTTTATGGATGGGTTCTATATTCGAGCAAGTGATTTCGAAGCATGGCAAATGAGTCAACAGCGCCAATGGGAGCAACGTTTGGTGGTGGTTTTGCATAACCTCACACAGGCACTGCTTTTGGCCCAGAATTACAGTCAGGCAATGCCTTATGCGCGTCGCTGGGTAGAACTAGACGCTACAGATGAAAGTGCTCACCGTGCTTTGATGAGTGCTTATTGGCATACCGACCAACGTGTACAGGCACTGAAGCAGTACGATGCTTATCAAAAAGTGATGCGCGATTATGGATTGTCCCCTAGCCCAACCTTGACCGCTTATTACAAGCAATTGCGCCATCAAGGTGCTATTGTAGATGAGGTTGCTACGCGGGCAGATTCGCGCTCTCTAACATCCAGAAATGCTCATGCTCCCGCGTGGCCGTCTTACGTGAACACCTTTTGGGGGCGGCAAGAGGATAGTGTCAACATTTTACAGCACCTGCAGACATCTCATTGTCGTTTATTGACCATATTGGGGCCGGGAGGCATTGGGAAGACACGTCTGGCCGTTCATTTGGCCAGGCAGAACCTCGGGATGTTTCCAGGAGGAACTTTTTTTGTTGATTTGAGTAAAATTACGCCCCAAGCGGATGTTCTTGAGGCAATTTATGAAGCCATTGCTGCCCAACGCCATGTTACCGGTTCATTTCTTGATGGTGCGAACATCGAACAGGCTTTTCAGCGTGTGATTGGTACGCGTCCTACCCTGGTCATTTTAGATAACTTTGAGCATTTGGCTACGCAGGCCGAGAAACTTTCGTACTTGTTGCACTGGTTCCCTGATTTACGCTTATTGGTGACTTCACGTCATCGTTTGAATCTCATTGAAGAATGGATCTACTCTTTGCAGGGACTGCCCTATCCAGAAGATAATGTCGCGCTAACCAAGGCTGCAGATTTTCCTGCTGTGCAACTATTTGTTCAGCGGGCGCGGCAGAATGCTCCCAATTTTTCCCTGGATGAGGACAATTTGCCCCATGTGTTACGCATTTGCAAGTACACCGAAGGGATGCCACTGGCTTTGGAAATGGCTGCGACCTGGGTGCAGCAATTCCCCTGTCGAATTATTGCAGATGAGTTGGCACAGCGCCAAGACATCTTGCAGGTACAGGCACAAAATATCCCTGAGCGTCATCGCTCCTGGCAGGTTTCCTGTGACTATTCGTGGTCGTTGCTCTCTGAAGAGATGCGTGATGTCTTGTGTGCGTTGGCTATTTTCAAGAATGGCTTCCATTATCAGGCCGCCGAGGCCATCTCCAATGCAAATTTAGCCATATTGAATGCCCTTGTCGGTCGTTCCTGGTTATTCACTGAACCCGATGGGCGCTATCGCCTGCATCCATTGACCCGGCAATATCTACTGACAAAACTGAAAGAACATCCGCAACGCCACGTACTCGCAGCACGCCACGCCCATTACTATGCCGATGTGATGTCCCGCATTGCTTTACGTTTTACCGGGCAGGATCAAAACGTCGCCTTGAAGGAGGCCAAAAGAGAAATCGAGAATGTGCAAGCGGCCTGGTTCTGGGCAGCCCAAAATGAAGGCTTCGAAGTCCTGGATATGTTGTGCGATCCATTATTCATGTACTATAAAATGAATAATTTTTTCCGTACCGGTCGTCAACATTTCGAATACGTCATGCTACAAATTGAACTCTCTAATCGTCCCAATCGGGTAGCAAGTTACAATCGCTTGCGAAATCGTTTTGCCTGGTTCGAGTACATTCTGGGAGATCAAGTCGTATCGGCAGATACCTGGTTGAAAGGGATACGCACGGCTGAAGCATGGGATGACAAAAGAGAAGCCACCTTTTGTGAGTACAACCTGGGCATGTTATTGCGTATCAGAGGTGATTTACCCCAGGCTGTCGCTCATTTATCTCGCAGTCTGGCTTTGTATCGCGATTTGCAAGATACACACGGCATTGCGAACGCTCAAATGCAATTAGGATATGTGTATCGGGATTCGGATGATGGCGCAAAAGCCGAAGAACATTTCAGAGATGCACTGCATGTTTTTGAGCAATTGGGTGATACGTACAATATCGCACTGTCTTATGCAAATCTTAGCCCTTACATAACCGCGGCCGGCGATGAAATCAAAGCCCGTTCGATGCTTCAGCAAGCGCTCAATATGGCTACCAGCATGGAAAATCAGCACTTGCGTGCCTTTATCTTGGGGCAAGTTGCCCAACTACAGCCACCAAGCGAGGCCATTAAAACTTATCACCAAATGGTGTTGGTTTTCGAATCGCTAGGGGATCGGGTGCGCGCGGGCATTATTTACAATAACCTGGCCGATGCCTTTATCAAAATGCAAAACTACCCGCAGGCCGAAGACAACTACTACCTGGCATTACACATTTTTCAGGAAAGTGAGGACCAGCGCGGTCAGTTTTTTACCACCTACAACCTTGGAAACTTGCACATCATTTGGGGGCACCTTGAAATTGCGCGCAGTTATCTACAAGACGCCTTGCGACAGGCGTTACAACTTGCTTCTGTCCCCTTGGGGTTGTATGTCTTCTCTGGTTTTGCGCGTTTGTTTGCCAAACAGGGTTTATGGGACGAAGCACATGGCCTGGCAACCTTTATCTTGAACCATCCCTTGTTAAGCCACACCACAATCCCCGAGGACACTGCCAAGAACGCTCAATGGGTGTTGGAGCAAATCAAGGCGCCTGTTCCTCAGCAGCTATCCTGGCCGCCAGAGGCCTATCCCCGCCTGATTGAAGCGCTGCTCAAAAATGTCCCGCTGAAATCTCTGGACGTGTGAGTTGCTCGAATTTTCCTGCTTCATTGGGCGAAAAATCGGTCACTGCGGTGACAGCCGCCAGCGATAATTCCTCGTATAGATGCGGAAACACACGCTCGTCTGCCGCCTCCCACTTCAGGGGGGCGGTTAACTTTGTGGGGTCAATCCACAACAAAACCAGGTCTCGTTGCCCGGCAAAGAATCGGTTCCCTGTCGCCAGCACCTGTTCAGGACGTGAAAGGTGGATGAACCCCTCCGTGTCCAGCGACTCAGGGTGATAAACGCCTCTGCGTTGCGCCTGTTCCCAATCTTCTCGTGTGCAAATGTGTACTACCATCATCATTGCACCTCCAGTAAGGGTTTTTCTGTTGTGCAGTTACGCCGCTTCGCTGCGTGTCCTTTTTGTGGGGGGAAAATCTGGCAAAATATGTCCAAATTACACCAGCACACGCAGCACGCGAGGGTGACCTGCCAGATCGGGGAGCACGTCGATCTGGGCTTTTGGGAAAACCTTGCGGGCCGCGCGGGGTGCGGACTCCCCTTGGGTGGCCTCAATCTCCAGGAGCAGGCACCCCTCGCGGGTCAGGCGTGTTTCCGCCTGCGCCAGCAGCCGACGGATGACCGTCAATCCGTCGGGGCCGCCATCCAGCGCCAGGGTTGGTTCCTTTTGGTACACTGTCAATTGCTGCAGGGTAGCGGTGGGGATATAGGGCAGGTTGGCGCAAATCAGGTCGCAGGTGCGCGGCGCCAGGGGGGCGAGCAGGTCGGCTTGTAGAAAATGCACGCGCACTGCGTGGCGTTGGGCGTTGCGGCGGGCGATAATCAGGGCTGCGGCGGAGATGTCACCGGCAACGATGTGCAAATGCGGGCGTTCAGCAGCCAAACTGACAGCAATACAGCCGGAGCCGGTGCCGGCCTCGGCCAGCCGCTCCGCCCGGGGATGGGCATCCAGCCAGGCCAGTGCTGTTTCCACCAGCAACTCGGTCTCTGGACGGGGAATGAGTACCGCGGGGGAGATTTCGAAATCTCGCCCATAGAACGCCCACACCCCCAGCACGTAAGGCAGGGGCGTACCGGCGCGCAACTGTGACACAGCCGCTTGCAGCGCGGCCTGCTGCGCCGTGCTGAGCGGTGCTTCTGGGTGAATCAAAACCCAGGTGCGCGGCACATGCATCACATGAGCCAAAAGCACCTGGGCATCCAGTGGCGCGGTTTCACTATGGGGTTGTAGTGCTTGCTGCGCGCTTTGCAGCGCCTCCTGTACCGTGGGCAATCGTGCCTCGTTATATCCCGACCGCGGCCAGGCGTTCGGCCTCATCACGGGTCGCCAGTTCGTCAATGAATTGGTCAATATCGCCGTCCATCACGATCGGAAGGTTGTAAGAAGATAGATTAATGCGGTGGTCGGTAACGCGCGATTGCGGGTAGTTGTAGGTGCGGATTTTCTCGGCGCGTTCCCCGCTCCCCACTTGAGAACGGCGGTCTGCTTCTCGTTCGGCGCGTTGCTTCTCTTCTTCTATTTCATACAAGCGCGCTTTGAGGATGCTCATCGCCCGCAGACGGTTTTGCAATTGAGAGCGCTCATCCTGACAGGCCACGACCATGCCGGTTGGCAGATGCGTGATGCGCACGGCCGTCGCGTTTTTCTGCACGTTCTGCCCCCCGGCACCGGCCGATCTGTACACGTCAATTTTGATGTCTTTCTCCGGGATTTCGATTTCCACGTCGTCTACCTCGGCCAACACGGCCACCGTTGCGGTGGAAGTGTGGATGCGCCCCGAAGATTCGGTAACCGGGATGCGCTGCACCCGATGTACGCCTGATTCATATTTCAAGCGGGAGTAAGCGCCTTGGCCTTTGATTAGAAAGGTGATTTCTTTGTATCCGCCAATGCCGGTGCTATTCTCCGACATGACCTCTATCTTCCAGCCCTTTCGTTCGGCGTAGCGGCTGTATAGGCGGAACAGGTCGGCGGCAAACAGCCCGGCCTCATCGCCGCCTGCCCCGGCGCGGATTTCCATAATCACGTTGCGGTTATCGCGCGGATCTTTCGGCAGCAGCATACGCTTGAGTTTCTCTTCCTGCGCGGCAACTCGCGCTTCCAATTCGTCGGCTTCCTGTTCGGCCAGTTCTTTCATTTCGGGGTCACTTTCGCTGTCGCGCAAATCAATGGCTTCCTCCAGTTGCCTCAACATTTGGCGGTAAGCGCGAATTTCCGTGACCATCTCTTCCAGGTCGCTGTGTTCTTTGTTTAACTCGGCGGCGCGTTGATAGTCATCGCCGACCTGCATCAATGCTTGGGTGAGTTCATCGTATCTTTTTTCAATAGCGTTAAGTTTATCGAGCATAGGGTTTTGTTTTGTGGAATGTAATTGCCTACATGAGGATAGATTGTCGCTTTGTAACCACGGATTTCACGGATTTTTTGTAACGGTCTAGAGTCTGACGAAGCCGGCGGATAGCCGATATTGTATCTGTTTACCGCAGAGCCCGCGGAGAACGCAGAGAATCTGGAAAGTCATT
>DYKW01000112.1:4178-6125 GCA_020722405.1 Anaerolinea thermophila | reverse complement strand
ACACCATCTGGAAGTCGGTTGCACGTTGGCCGCACGGCTACCCAACTATCCGGCGGCGTGGGAGCCGTCTCCGCTGCTACCCCCTAACTACCCAACTACCCAA
This sequence comes from Anaerolinea thermophila, assembly GCA_020722405.1. Classification (GTDB taxonomy): domain Bacteria; phylum Chloroflexota; class Anaerolineae; order Anaerolineales; family DRKV01; genus DRKV01. Next base: position 6,022 of record DYKW01000112.1, on the reverse strand, counting down.
CTACCTGACTACCCGACCAAAAGCGGCTTTTTTTGCGCTCTGGCATGATCTCTTTGAGGTGGAGAATCGAGAAGTTGGATGTGCGCCTTATTTCCCCAGGTCAAGAGGTTTGTAGCGGCAATGGGATGCCATTTACCGGTTGCGCCATGGGCAGGGTGCCTTGCATAGACCATGGCCCCGTCCAGGTGATGGCGACGGGCAGCACTTTACCCCGTAGGTCGGCCTTGCTTTCCACGAAGACCAGTTTATTCGTCGGCGTGCGGCCGCGCCAGCGACCTTTGACTTTGTTCTCGAACAGCACGGGAACGGTCTCTCCCTGGTAGCGGGCATTGATTTCGGTTGAAATGCGCTCCTGCAAGTCTTCCAATAATCGAAAACGGCGCCATTTTTCCTCGTCGGGCACGTCGTCCGGCATACGGCGAGCGGAGACGGTGCCTTCGCGCGGCGAATAGCGAGCCAGATGAGCAACATCCAGTTTGAGTTCTGCCAGCAGGTCGTAGGTGTCTTGGAATTGCGCTTCTGTTTCACCGGGGAAGCCGACAATGATGTCGGTCGCGATGGAGACGCCGGGAATGCGGGCGCGAATTTTTTCTACCAGGCGACGGTACGTCTCGGCGGTGTACTCCCGGCGCATATTTGTCAACACTTCATCGTTACCGGCTTGGATGGGGACTTCGATGTGGGGCATCAGGCGCGGTAATTCGGCCACCGTATCCAACAATTCGTCTGTCATCCAGTTGGGGTGAGAAGTCAAGAAGCGGAAGCGCTCAACCCCTTCTACTTCGTTGTGCAGGATGCGTAGCAAATCCCACAGTTTAGGACCGTCTGGAATGTCCTTGCCGTAGCGGTCTACGATTTGGCCGAGTAGGGTGATTTCCTTGACGCCCTGACGTGCCAGCGCATGTGCCTCGGCGATAATCTCACCAACCGGGCGGCTGCGCTCAACGCCGCGCTTGTAGGGGATGATACAATAGGTGCAGGCGTGTGAACAGCCATAGACGACGGGAATGAAGGCCGATACCAGATTGCCACGTTCCTGCGTGGGCAGGATCAAATCGCCATCCATGAGTGCGAAGCGCTGTTGGGTGTCCTCTTCTTCCGATGCGCGCACTTCATCTTGGGTCAGGTGAGTGATGAGCGGGCCTGGATCAGATGGTGGGGAGAAAACATCCACAAAGGGGAAGCGCTGGCGTAATTTATCGTGTCCTTTGACGCCTACCAGACATCCCATCAGATTAACGACCAGGTTTGGGTTGCGTTTTTTGAGCGGACGCAGGCTATTCAAACGGCCAACGGCTTTGTCCTCAGCGCTTTGGCGCACTACACAGGTGTTCAAGACGATTACATCGGCCTCTTCCGGGCGCGTTGTATGGTTGTACCCCAGACGCTCCAGCGCCGAGGCCACGCGTTGAGAATCGGCCACATTCATCTGACAACCTTCTGTCCAAATGTGATATTTCAACTCTGATTTCATATCTGGAAGATTATACCAGACTGGCGTTTGACGAAACTGGCGGATAACCGACATTGATCCACAAATGGCACAGATTCACCCTGCGGGTACGATGACGCAGATTTCTAAATCGCTCTCTGTATCCTCTTGAAAGATAGGGGTAGACCATAGGACGCCACAGAAACCTCACCACAAAGACTCGAAGACACGAAGGAACAAGGTTGAAGACTTTGTGTCTTCGTGCCTTGGTGGTAGAAAACGCTCATACGTCCCAGGTTATTGAGATGATACTGCTCTCCGGCGAGAAACCATGTAAATTTGCGGTCGAATAAGAAAACGCCAGAGTCCAGTACCCAACTAACGACCCAACCATCCGGCGGCGTGGGAGCCG
>DYKW01000112.1:0-4078 GCA_020722405.1 Anaerolinea thermophila | reverse complement strand
ATCCGGCGGCGTGGGAGCCGCCTCCGCTGCTACCCCCTAACTACCTAACCATCCGGCGGCGTGGGAGCCGCCTCCGCTGTTATCCCCTAACGACCCAACTATCCGGCGGCGTGGGAGCCGCCTCCGCTGTTACCCCCTAACGACCCAACTATCCGGCGGCGTGGGAGCCGCCTCCGCTGCTACCCACCTAACTACCCAACTACCTAAACTACCAAACTATCCAACTATCCAACTACCAAACTATCCAACTACCCTGGTATAATTTCTCTGGTTGACCCTGAAGAGGAGCGGGCATGTCTTCTATTGATGAAATCAAAGCACGCATAGATATCGTAGATCTGGTTTCGGAAACGGTAGAACTTCGTCGGTCGGGGAAAAACTATACCGGTTTCTGTCCGTTTCACGAAAATACGCGCACGCCCGCGTTTGTCGTCTTTCCCGATACCGGTACCTGGCGTTGCTTTGGTCAATGCAATGAGGGGGGGGATATCTTCAAGTTTGTGATGAAGAAGGAAGGCTGGGATTTCAGCGAAGCGCTGCATTACCTGGCCGAACGCGCTGGTGTGCAGCTGAAGCCGGTCACCCCGGAAGATGAAGCCCGCCAGGAAGAACACGAACACTTGCGTCAGTTACTCGAAGACGCTGTCACGTTTTATCGTCACAATCTGTTCCACACATCCCAAGGTGCAGTCGCCTTGGAATATCTGCAAACAAAGCGCAACCTGAAACCCGAGACCATTGAGCGCTTTGGCTTAGGCTATGCCCCTGATGGTTGGGAAACGACCATGCAATATTTTCTGAACAAGGGGTATAGCGTTGATGACCTAGTGATGGCCGGCATGGTGACACAACGTGATGATGGCCGTACCTACGACCGTTTTCGCAACCGCATTACCATCCCCATTCGCGATGGGCAGGGCCGTATGTGTGGCTTTGGGGCACGTATCTTGGTTCCCGATGACATCCCTAAATTTTTGAATTCGCCTCAGACCGTTCTGTTCGATAAAAGTTCCTTGCTTTATGGCTTACACCTGGCCCGAAAGGCGATTCGTCGCCAGGAGGAAGCCGTTATTGTGGAAGGTTACCTGGATGTTATCGCCGTCCACCAAGCCGGTTTCGAGAATGTGGTCTCGCCGATGGGTACAGCGCTCAGCGAAAATCACTTGCAGATGTTGAAGAGTCTGGCACGACGCGTTGTTTTAGCGCTCGACCCGGATGCTGCAGGGGATAAAGCCACCCTGCGCGGCTTGCAGGTGGCGCGTCAAACCCTAGAGCGTAGCGATGACCCGGTGTTTGATGCCCGCGGTCTGGTTGGTTTTGGCGCTCGTTTGCAAGCGGATATTCGGGTGGCCGTGCTGCCGGATGGTCTCGACCCGGACGAAATCGTGGCTCGCGATCCCCAGGAGTGGGGGACCCTCATCCAACAAGCCCGCCCTGTAGTGGTTCACGTTATGGAGACGTTGACCGCGGGGCGAGATTTGAATGACCCGCTTGTCAAGACCGAGATCGCAGAACGTATTTTGCCGCTGATTGAGGATTTACCCAATCCCATTGAGCGCGAGACCTATCGTCAGCAATTGGCGCGTCTGCTGGACATCAAAGAAGACCTGTTACACATCCGTAAAATTGCACCGCCAGATCGCCCCCGGAGATTTCGTCGGACGACGCCCCCCCCTCCTGGAGAAGACACCGCCCCTACGCCGCTCCAGACGATTGCGATGGTGCGCACAGCAGCACAGGCGCGCACCGGCTTTGTCTTGAGCGTGTTGTTGCGGCGACCCGAATTCCTCTTTCACATTGACAGAAAACTGCAGGTTTATGGCCTGGGGCGTTTATCGGAAGATGATTTCCCTTCTGGGGCTTACCAGCGCTTGTTTCTTGTGCTCTCTGAAAGTGTCAATCAGGATATCATCGAGCCAGACGTGTATTTTCTCGACCATATTGACGACATGTTGCATGAGGTGGCAGATGGTTTGTTGAAAGACGAACACAATAAAGGTGACGACCGTCATGAAGGTACACAAGATGAAACACCTGATGAACGTCTGATAGAAGAAGTGTTACGGGTTATCTTATACATGCGGCGTGAAGATTTTCAGCGCCGTGTGGATTACTGGACGTCGAAATTGCAAGAAGCGCAAAATGCCGGTGAAGGTGAAGATATAACCCCGCATTTGCGACATCTTGTTGAAACAGTTGAAACACGGCGAAAAATCGACAGTGCATTGAAAGGCTTTCAGGGCCAGATCAGTACCACACTACTTTCCGATACAGGTCGGTTGTTAAGATGACCGCAGTTATGGAAGAACCGCTTGCTGTTTCCCCTTGGGATGGTAACGTCTCGGATGATGGGATCGCCGATGACGTATGGGCAGATTTTGATTTAGGTGACATCGATGAAAATGCCCTGTTGTGGGAAAATGATGAGGATGGGAAAATAATGGACATGGACCTTTTCGACGCAGATAATAAAGAAATGTTAGATTCGGAATCAGTCATTCCCATCCCGTCTAGAGAACTAGCGGATGATCCGGTCAGGTTGTACCTGAAAGAAATTGGTAATATCGATTTACTCAACGCGGACCAGGAGTTTTGGTTATCCACCCACCTGGAGGGGGATCGTCAGTTGCAGTCTTTACGTGCTCGGGCGGGGGAGCAGCGAGAAAATATGCGTCTGCTCTACCACATCTTGGTAGAAGATATTTCATTGTTTTGGCAGCGTGTGTTGGAAGATTTGGAACGCATTAGTGTCATGCCGCCCGCATTAAAAGACATGTTGGACGAAGCGCAATCCTTGCAATCTTCCTGGATGCCGGGCGAGCATTCCGCCTTGCGGGCTTATCTGGATAATGGTAAGTGGGGGTACGACCGTTTTTGGGATGACATTGCCAAGAACATCTTTAGCATTTTCACCGGATTGTACGTGCTACCCCATGAAACCGCTGAAAAATTAGAGCACGATATAGTGTCTGACGGAACCTTCCCCAAATTGGATACCTTCGAAAGTTATCTGCCGGATGATGACCGCTTGGCGTTGGAAATATATGCCATACATGAACGGGCTGTCACCGCCCATCGGGAAATCGTGCGTGCCAACTTGCGGTTGGTTGTCAGTGTTGCCAAGCGTTACATTGGACGCGGCAATTCCTTTTTGGATCTCATTCAAGAAGGGAATTTGGGGTTATTGCGCGCGGTGAGTAAATTTGACCCTACACGTGGGTATAAGTTCAGTACTTATGCCACCTGGTGGATTCGCCAATCAATCAGCCGTTCGATAGCCGATCAGGCACGTACCATACGCATTCCAGTGCATATCTTTGATTCCGTGAATCGTTTGTTGCGCGAGCGCCGCCTGCTTACGCAAAAATTGGGGCGTGAGCCTACAATGGAAGACTTGGCGTTGCACAGTGAATTTCTCTCTACAAAAGATGTGCAAGCGATTGTTATGGCACAAAAAGAAGGGCAACCTTTGTTGGCGGACGTTGCACGCCGTTGGCGGCGCGCAACGAAAAAGGTTGCTATGATCTTGAGCATTGCTGAAGATCCTGTGTCGCTCGATAAAACAGTAGGCAATGAAGAAAATAACGAATTGGGCGACTTTATCGAAGATGACGATGCTGTTGCGCCCATGGATGCTGCGGCGCGTGAAATGTTGCGTGAGCAAGTGAAAAATGCCCTGGCCGTACTTACCGAGCGTGAGCGCCAGGTTCTGGAACTGCGTTTTGGGTTGATTGATGGGAAAGATCATACCCTGGAGGAAGTAGGACAATATTTCAATGTGACACGGGAGCGCATTCGACAAATCGAGTCCAAGGCCTTGCGGAAACTGCGCCATCCGACTCGCAGCCGCCATTTACGCGATTTTTTGCGTTGATGATGTGGGTATCATCTCGATAACCTGGGGCGTCTTAGCGTTTTCCACCACGAAGGCACCAAGATACAAAACTTTTATACCTTTCCTTCATGCCTTCGGGTCTTCGTGGTGAGATTTTTTATTGCGCCCTATGGAGTTCCCCCTATTTTTTGAAAAGTCGCCATGAAAAAATGATTTTCACCACCAGACATGAAAATCTATTTT
>DYKW01000111.1 GCA_020722405.1 Anaerolinea thermophila | reverse complement strand
AACCAGGCTTTGGAAGAAACCTTCGGGACGTTTCCCCTTCTTTTTGAGATGATACCTTGTTTCTTTGTGTTGTTTCAATGTAGGGCGACATTTTTATTTTCACCGATATTCTCGTATCGCGGCCTAAGGAAAGTGCAAGGCGGATTCCCACCCACTCGCTTGTATAATCAATGCAAATTCTTGAGATAGAAGCCCACACATAACACAGGAGAGGTCTTTATCATGTTCAAATCTGCCGAAACCGGAGCCAAAATTATTGAAGGCGCAGTCGAGACTTCCCGCAAAGCAAAGCAACTCCATATAAGCCGCCACAACCAATGGCGGGCTTTTGGTATCTGGTTGGTACTCCAAGATATTCTTCTCATCAGCCTGGCCTTTGGGGCCGCGTATTTTATACGCTTCTCCTTGCAGTTACCCATCTTCAAGTTAGAGGCCCGCATCGCCCCCTCGTTTTACCATCAACTGGCACTCATGGCACTACCCGCCTGGGTGCTGTGTTTTTCCTTCTTTGGGTTGTATCAGCGCAAAAACTTACTGGGGGGCACAAGAGAATACGCTTTATTGTTCAACGCTGTCACCACCGGCATGGTGACGATGGTCTTCGCAGAGTTTCTACTCCCCAATATGACGCTGGCCCGCGGCTGGCTGTTACTCTCCTGGGGATTGGCTTTCCTCTTTGTTGCCGTTGGGCGTTTTACGCTGCGGCGTGCAATCTATGCCCTGCGCCGTCGAGGTTACTTTCTTTCCCCGGCTGTGATCATCGGTGCCAATCCAGAGGGCTTCTCGCTGGCCGAACAACTACGCCGTTGGACAACTTCTGGCCTGCAACTCATCGGTTTCGTAGATGACGAACTGCCTTCTAACGCTCGTTACATCGCCAACCTGCCCGCGCTCGGCACCCCAAACCAACTAGACGATCTGATCGCCCGTTATGGCATTGAGAAGCTCATCCTCACCAGCAACTCTTTACCACGCGAAAAGGTTCTGCACATCTTCCAGCGCTATGGCACTTCTCCAGATGTGAACGTACTCTTGTCTTCCGGGCTATATGAAATCATTACCACCGGCCTAGAAGTCAAAGAATTTGCCTTTGTGCCCTTGCTGGGCGTCAACAAGGTGCGCCTGACAGGCATTGATCGCATACTCAAAACCATGCTAGATTGGAGCGTAGCCTTGGGGGCGCTCATCGTAGGGTGGCCGATATTCGCCATTCTCGCACTACTCATCCGTTTGGATTCCCCCGGCCCGGTGTTCTACCGACGGCGTGTGATGGGCGTCAACGGCAAACAATTCGACGCCTTCAAGTTCCGCACCATGTACGTCAATGGCGATGAAATCCTGGCACGCTACCCAGACTTGCAAGCCCAACTGGCACAAACCCACAAACTCAAATATGACCCGCGCGTCACCAGGGTTGGGCGCTTCCTCCGCAAAACCAGTTTGGATGAATTACCTCAACTATTCAATGTCCTGCGCGAAGAAATGTCCGTAGTTGGGCCACGCATGATTTCACCGCCTGAAATGAACATGTATGCAAAATACGGCCTGAACCTGCTAACCGTCAAGCCGGGCATGACCGGCCTATGGCAAATTAGCGGACGCTCGGACGTCTCCTGGGAACAGCGTGTGCGCTTCGATATGCACTACATTCGCAATTGGAGCATCTGGCTGGATATTCAGATTCTGATTCAAACGATTCCCGCGGTACTCAAAAGCCGGGGGGCCTACTGAGTTCCCCAGGGAACAGGACGACCCTTTGAGGGGCGCGCCACCCCAAAGGAGGGCAGCCCCTCAAAGGGCCCGTTTGTTCCCTTCTCGTCCCCTCATTATTTCCTCATCCCCAAAGGGTCATCCCCCATGATCATTGTGCAAACTCCGGTGCGCGTCAGTTTTTTTGGCGGCGGCACCGATTTTCCGGCTTTCTACCGTCAAGAAGGCGGATGTGCACTTTCTACCGCCATTGACAAATACATCTTTGTGACCATCAAGGAGCGCCGTTTCGATGACCGCATTTGGGTCAGTTATACCCGCACCCAAATTGCCGACCGTGTGGATGAGGTGCAGCACGAACTGATTCGCGAGGCCATGCGTCTGACCGGTATGCACGGCGGGGTAGAAATCTCGACCTCCGGAGACGTACCGGCCGGCACGGGGCTGGGGTCCTCCAGCACGGTGACGATCGGCGCGCTAAACGCCATGTACGCCTACCAAAATCGCCCGGTGACCGCGGCCACGCTGGCCCAGCAGGCTTGCAAAATCGAGATAGAAACGCTCAATAAGCCCATCGGGGTGCAAGACCAATACATCGCCGCGTATGGGAATCTGCGTTTTTTAGAATTTCACTCCGATGGAAACATCGAAGTACACGATGTGCATCTTTCCGAAGCAAACCGGCAGCGACTCCATGAGAACCTGTTGTTGTTTTACACCGGCCTGACCCGCAAAGCCGAAAGTGTGCTGGATGAGCAGAAAAACAATATTGCTACCCGTCTGAGTGTTTTACGGCAAATGAAAGAAATCGCTTACACAGCCCGCCGGGAACTAGAATCTGGCAACCTGGATGCGCTGGGAACGTTGCTGCATGAGAGTTGGCAATTGAAAAAACAATTGGCCAGCGGAATCAGTAACGGAACGATCGATCAATGGTACCAAGACGCACGAAACGCAGGTGCACTAGGCGGAAAAATCACCGGCGCGGGGGGCGGCGGCTTCTTTCTGGTATACGTACCTTGTGAACACCGACAAGACGTGCGCAACGCTCTTTCGAACCTGCGAGAAATGCCTTTCCGCCTGGAACCGGATGGCAGCAAGGTCATTTTCAATTACCGCCGGTAAGTACGTTTGTATCTGTTTACCGCAGAGTCCGCGAAGAACGCAGAGAATCTGGAGTTCACCACCCGGCGAATGCCAGGCGGTAGCCACAATCCGGCTTGACCTCCCGATAGATCACGGGCAGGGGTTTGTTCCACCTTCAAGCCGCGTTGGGCCAATTCAAAAGTCAGACAGGCTTCCTACGCCGACTCCAGAAGGCCAGGCCCTAGAGCGCGGTGCACTTTCATAGCGGCAGCGATCATGCTCTCCGTGGTCTGGTCAAGATTTTCCCGTTTTATCATCTCAGCGCTCTCTGTGTTCTCGGCGGTAAACAAATACGCACGTTTGATAAATCAATGAATTTCATACGAGGAGAAAGCAATGCAAAATTCCGTAAGCACTTATCTGCATACCATGCAAGATACATTGGGGAAGATGGATGTGGGAAAAATCGAGCAGTTAATCAATGTATTAATGGAGGCTCGTCTGTACGGCCGGCAAGTTTTTATCATGGGGAACGGCGGCAGCGCTTCCACTGCTTCGCATTTTGTGGCCGACCTGGCAAAAAACACCCGTCACCCAAACTGGCCACACTTCCGCGTCATCGGCCTGACCGACAATATGGCAATTTTCTCCGCGTATGCCAATGACGAAGGCTATGAGAACGTGTTTGCCGAACAACTCGGCAGCCTGGTAGAGCCGCAAGATATCGTGATTGGGATTTCGGCCAGTGGAAACTCTGAGAACGTGCTACGGGCTATCCGTCTGGCAAACAAGTTTGGCGCCTATACCGTGGGGCTAACCGGTTTTAGCGGTGGCGAATTAGCGCGCCTCAGCCAGTTGAATATCCACGCTCCGCTGAACTCATACGAGCAAGTTGAAGATATCCACTTAATGGTAGAACACATGACAGTGGATGCCATCAAAACACGCTGCCAGGCAATAACCGTACTGCCGCGCGGGCTTCAGGCAACCTCACCCCTGGAAACTGATGCCCCACCGGAAAAGGTCCATCAGCAGACCGCCCTGAAAATGGCCACCGAGAAAACATCTCAGCGCGCCCGTCACACCATGGAAATGCTTTCCGAGATTAGCCGAGAATTCGCCGGGAAATTAGACCTGCACGCCATGCTCGGCCGGGTTCTACTGCTCACGCTGCAAACCGTCGGCGCAATCAGTGGCAGCATCATGGTATTAGATGGCGATAGAAACGTCCTGGATGGGGCACTGGCCTATAATGGCAACATCCACACCCCCCAGTTAGAAACGTTGAAAGAAATGGCCTCGCAAGGATTGGCCGGTTGGGTAATCGAAAACCGTCAGTCAGCGTTAATCACCAATACCGGCGTCGATTCGCGTTGGTTGCGCCGCAGAGAAGACGAAGATGAACGCTCTGTGCTCAGTGTTCCGCTGATGACACAAGACCGCGTAGCCGGTGTTGTCACCCTGGCATACCCTCAACCCGGACGTTTTACGATGGAAGACCTGGCAATGTTGACCGCCATCGCGGTTACACTCTCGTATTCGTTTAGCGAAAAACAGGCAGCGGAAGAATCTTACAACAAATAGGGCAACAAATGCAACAGGTCCTCTACCACCAGGTAGCCACTAAGACCGGCTTTCTGACATAACGGCAACTGCGCTTCCCCTCGTCCGGTGCGCACCAGGGCAGTGTGCCCTACCGGAGCAGCCTGCCCGGCCTGAATATCGGTCAGGGCATCCCCCACCATCCAGGAGCGCGCTAGATCCAGATTTAAGTCTGCCGCAGCCTGACGGAGCATACCCGGCTGCGGCTTGCGGCAAGCACAGCCCTCATCCGGTGCGTGGGGGCACAAGTAGACCGCATCCACCCGTCCCCCCTGTGCACGGATGTGCGCTACCACGCCCTGGTTGATGGCTTCCGCCTGAGCCAACGTCAAAATACCCCGCCCGACTGCCGACTGATTGGTAACGATAACGATAACGTAGGGGGTATCTCGTAAGCGGCGCAGTGCTTCTAACGCTTGTTCGTAAAAAGTTACATCTTCCCACGAGCGCACATAGTTTGCCCGATTTTCGATGATCACCCCATCCCGATCCAGGAACAGGGCCGGGCGAAGCAAAGGTTGTTGAAATGGTTTCATTGACTCATCCACAAATTGAAATATCGTATCGCCCTCGAGATTTTGCAACCTACCCACCGTACTGCCAAGTAGCGCCCCAATGAATTCTAGCAGGGTAAGAGAAGGCAATGCCTTCACCTACCCTAGAAAGCACCATCGTTCGGCGGCACATTGGGTTCCGGCAGCAAAGTAATTGCTCATTGCGACACCCCCATTCTACCCTATGACCAGTCCCGCCAATCCCCAACTCTCGACACTGAAAAGTCTACGCCTGTACCTCGACCGTCAGGCGGACAACCTGCCACGCTATCTCCTGGAGCAAACCTTATATGCGCTGATCGGCTGGGTTCCTACCCTTGTTGGCATCGGGCTGCGCAGCGTGCTCTACCGTCTGATTACCCACATGCAAGGCGCCGCGGCCATCGAGGCCGGTGTACGCTTGCGTTTTGCCAACCACATCCACCTGGGACATGGCGTTTACCTGGATCAGGGTTCTTACTTACACGCCACGCCCAACGGCATACGCATTGGCGCACGCAGTATCGTCATGCACGGTGCGGTATTGCACGTGTACAACTTCCGCGATATTCCACAGGCCGGCATCACCATTGGCGAAGATTGCTTGATTGGAGAGTATTCGGTCATTCGCGGGCAAGGTGGGGTCACGCTGGGAAACCGGGTGTACACTTCGCCCTTTACGCAAATTATCGCCGTCAACCACGTGTTCAACGATCCCACCCGCTCCTTCATCGAACAAGGGCTGACCGCCGAAGGCATCGTCATCGAGGATGATGTCTGGCTGGGCGCCGGGGCGGTGATTACAGATGGGGTACGCGTTGGTAAGGGAGCGGTCGTTGCCGCGGGGGCAGTCGTCACAAAGGACGTGCCACCCCACGCCGTGGTCGGCGGCGTCCCCGCCAAGATCATCAAAGAAATCACCGGGGAACCGCTGCCCCCTGGGCAACGCGTGTTCTAAAGGGTAGTCGTTTAGTCGCGTAGTCAGTATCATCTCAAAAATAAGGGGAAACGTCCCGAAGGTTTCCTCGAAAAACTGGTTGTGTCGCTCAAGCCTTCACCCTACGGGTACTTTGCGGGACGATGTGCCCTCATCCCCAAAATATTGAGAAGTCGCCATGAAAAATAATTTCCACCACCAGACATGAAAATCTATTTTCAGATCAGCAATGTCATTTCGACGAGCACCAGCAATGTCATTTCGACGAGCGCCAGCGCAATGTCATTTCGACGAGCGCCAGC
>DYKW01000279.1 GCA_020722405.1 Anaerolinea thermophila | reverse complement strand
CTTGACCATCCCCTGCCACCGAACCCCGCCGCGTGCGGGGTTTTTCATGGCTTCAAATCCTCAAAAGGTGCATTTACTCAAATCCTCAATATGCTATACTGCACTTGAGTAATTCCTTTTTTCCTCAAACGCTCAATAGCTCAAGGAGTGCATATGCAAGTCATCGCTGTACTGAACCAGAAGGGCGGGGCGGGTAAAACCACCATCGCCACCCACCTTGCCCGCGCCCTGCAACTCGACGGCGCAGACGTGTTGCTGGTTGATTCCGACCCGCAGGGCAGCGCCCGCGATTGGGCCGCCGTCCGCGAGGATCAACCCGTGCCCGTGGTTGGCATCGACCGGCCCACCATCGAGCGCGATCTAAAGAGCGTGGCCCGGAAAGACTTTGTTGTGATCGACGGAGCGCCGCAGGCTCACGATCTGGCCGTGTCGGCAATGAAGGCCGCCGATTGCGTGCTGATCCCGGTGCAGCCGTCGCCATACGACATTTGGGCAACCTCTGACCTCGTGGATTTGGTCAAGCAGCGCATCGAGCTTACCGACGGCAAGCTGAAAGCGGCTTTCGTGGTGTCCCGTGCGATCAAGGGCACCAAGATTGGCGCGGAAGTCTCCGAGGCGCTGGCCGGGTACGGCCTGCCGATCCTGCAAACGCGCATCACGCAGCGCGTCATCTACCCGAGCAGCGCGGCCAGCGGCACCACGGCCATTGACCAAGAGCCGACGAGCGAGGCCGCCGAGGAAATCCGGGCGCTGGCTGAGGAAGTGCGCCGTTTCCTCAATGGCACTATTTGAGTAATTAAGGAGTAGGTGAAAATGAGTAGCGGGAAACTTGGCATGAAAGCAGGCCGCCCGAGCGCCGCGAAGGCTGGCCCTACCCTGTCCGACCTTGCCGACAAGCAAGCCACCGTGCGGGTGAATTTCGACCTCGACCGGGCCGAGCACACGAAGCTGAAGATTTACGCCGCCAAGACCGGGCGCAGCATCACGGACATTCTGCGCGA
>DYKW01000110.1 GCA_020722405.1 Anaerolinea thermophila | reverse complement strand
TACTTGAATACAAAATCCCGTTACTTTCGTCGTATCCGGTCATATTAGCACATTCTACACTGGAAGACGAAATTTCTTCTAATGTAGCTGTGTCGAATATGCCAAGCATTTGTTGGGCTGTGTTCTCTTTTCCGCCAAGATAGTAAAGAAGATACAAATTAGTCAAGTCTTTACTAACTCCGATTATTCTAAGCGCATATTTTACGCCGCTTTGTGGCGATTCTCCAACTTTCAGGTCGTCAAAGTCATCGGGCATCTGAAGTAATTGATCATCAATGCTGTAATCGTTTAAGTGAATTAACCAAACCTGTGCATATGTTTTTTGGTTTTCGATTACGGGAACTGGACTAAAAACAACAACCTCATTATCTCGGACAAACAACCCTGCAATGTTTGAGATATTATCCTTGCTGGTAAGTTTAACTCGACTTTTTATCTCTCCGTTTTGAATAAAAAGCACATGCCCTGTTTGATCCCCTATAACTACGTGTTTGTCAGTATGTGCTATTCTGAGTGGCGGTAAAATTTCTTCTGGCAAGGTAATGTATTCTACTTGATTGTTCTTCAAGTCAATTTCCAGCAAAACAAAAATTTGATCAGAGCGAACTAAAACTATATCTATCGTGCTTGAATTTCTATAGAACGCGGAATCAATATAAATTACTGGTTGTTCTATGGTTTTCAAACTGATATCTGGCAGACAATTTTTATTCCCTAAACAGGCAAATTCAAGGCTATTATTATCCAGGCGAACACTCACAACAGAGGGCTGTTTCCCAGAGGGGAATGTTCGATAAACAAAAATGAATAATGTAATTAGTATCCCTAACAACAGAGTTCCTATTAGTATTTTCTTAGCCATAAACTAACTCCTTTTTCGGGGGGGGAATAGTAGGGGGGAAACCCGCCCTTACTGTTTTTTCGCTTTGCCCAAATGGTTCTTCTCGAATTTTTCAACGTGACCCTCACCGCAACTAAAAAGACACGCTAGAAGCTTGACCTACGCTCAAATAAGGCCCCCAGTTCATCAACACTCAGAAATCCATCCGCAGCAGAAATGCCACCGATCTTATACCCCGCAAATATATTCTAAACGGGCTAATTTTTCTATTCGACTACACGACTAAAAACGGCTTTTTCTTTGCGCCTTGGCGTCTTTGCGTTCTATTTTCGACAAATTTGCAAAGATTGCACATCAGTTCTCGTTCATCCTCGTTAGAATTTTATACGCTCAAACCTCGCTACATGCCACCGTATTGATTGGCAAAAGTGCGGAGTTGTTTTTAGACAAGTCCTTACCGTTAACGAAGTCCTAGAAATCTACAGCCATGTTGTACAGCAGTCGGATGGCTTAATCGGTATCCGTGATTTGGGCGCATTAGAGTCGGCAGTAGCACAACCGCACATGACATTTGGCGGAGAAGAACTCTATCCCACTATTGTGGATAAGTATCGGCCCTGGGCTTTTCGCTTATTCAGAATCACCCATTTGTGGATGGTAATAAACGCACTGGTCGGTCATGCAGCAATGGAAACATTTCTCGTTCTAAACGGTTACCAGATTAGCGCTAGCGTGGATGAACAGGAGCAGATCATTTTGCAAGTGTCATCGGGCGAAATGGAGCGTGAAGCTTTTACAGAGTGGCTTCGCAATCACACTGAGCCCATAGGGTAAACCTAAAACGCAGACTAACGAGTCGCTGCATCCGACCCGCCTTCGCTGGCACTCCGGCGGGCGGCTGAGATTGGCCGTTACGCAGTTATCTATCCAAATTCTCTCCGCGTGCTGATCAATGCAGAGGGGCGATTACTCACAGGTTTTGCTGCAAGCGCGCCAAGAAACGGGCTTCGTTGACGATGAAGCGCTCATGCTGCCCAACGCCGAGTTGCCGGTCTCCGTACCAGGCTTCCACGGCAAAGCGCACCCGGCGACCATCGCGTTCTTCGATTTCGGCGCGCACTCGGATTTCTGCACCCACAGGGGCCGCGGCCAGGTGACGCACGTTGATCAGTGTACCCACGCTGGTTTCGCCTTCCGGTAATTGCTCGGCCAACAATTGCTGGGCGGTACGCTCTATGAACAAAATCATGCTGGGGGTGGAAAGTACCTGGACGCTCCCGCTGCCAATATGCGCCGCGGTGTGTTCGGGACGGACTTCGAAGGTGAGTTCTTTTGCTTGTGAGGTCATAGGAGTTTTTTTGTTTATTCAGGGTTGTTGACTGCGTGTGCCCATTCTACCATCAACCCGTTCGGTAATCTGGAGGCAAGGATTCTCCGCCGCACGCGCTCGAAGGTCGGAGTGCAAATGCAGTTAACCACGTTCACCTGAGGATTCTCTCGCAGGTAGGCCACCTGCGCGGCCAAACGTTCGGGGTGGGCGCGGTCATCGGCATCCATGTGGACCACCAGGGGGGGCGGAACAGGCCGCCAGGCCTGCCTGTAGGGCCGGCACCAACCCCCGATGGGGGCGGATCACCCTCAAGGGGCGTCCGTTTCCCCATCATTGGGTCAGGATATCCTTTGTGGCGTCGGTGGAACCATCGTCCACGGCCACAATCTCGATGTTCCGAAACGTCTGCCGGACTAAACTTTCAAGCGCTTCCTCCAACATCGGGACGGCGTTGTAGCACGGCAGAAGGACGGAGAGATCAGGCAATTTTTGCCAGTCCCTGCTCCAAATCGGCGATGATGTCTTCGACGTTTTCGATACCCACCGAGATGCGCACCAATCCATCGGTTAGACCGGCCTTAAGGCGTTCTTCACGCGGCATACCGGCGTGCGTCATGCCGGCTGGGTGCTCGATGAGGGTATCCACGTTGCCAAGGCTGACCGCCAACGTGGCCAATTGGACATTGTTCATCAGGGTTTCTCCGGCTTGCAGACCACCCTTGAGTTCGAAAGCAATCATGCCACCGTAACCACCGAGCATCTGACGGCTGGCAATCTCGTGCCCGGGGTTGCTTTCCAGACCTGGGTAGAAGACGCGTTCCACCTGGGGGTGCGTTTCCAGATAGCGGGCAACTTGCATGGCATTCTCGCAGTGGCGCTTCATGCGCACTTCGAAGGTTTTCAACCCCAAATCCGCCAACCAGGCGTCGAAGGGGCTGGGGGTACCGCCCAGGGATTTCTGCCAAGCCTTCAACGCTCCGTGGACGTAATCCAGGTGGGTGCTGAGTACCGCACCGCCGACGACGACGCCATGCCCGGTCAGGTACTTGGTGGTGGAGTGGATGACCACGTCCGCACCCAAGGTAAAGGGACGTTGACAGTAAGGGGTAGCGAAGGTGTTATCCACCAGCAACCAGGCATTGTAGCGGTGGGCAATTTCAGCCACGACGCGCAAATCAACCACGCTCATGGTGGGGTTGGCGGGCGATTCAGCATATAACACTTTGACGTTGGGGTGGGCGGCACAGGCTGCCTCCCAGGCTTCGGGGGTTGGATCGGGAAGCCAGACGACGTTGATGCCCAAACTGGGCACCAGATCATGGAACAGGGTGAAGGTGCCGCCGTAGACGGTTTCCTGGGTAATGATGGTGTCGCCAGCCTGCAGGCGGGAAAACAACGCCGTGCTGATGGCGGCCATGCCGGAGGAGAATAGCAGTCCATCGGCCACTTCTTCTATCGTGTGTTCGGGCTGCGCCTGGAGCAGGTCGAAGGCTTCCAGCGCGGCGTATTTGCGCGTCAGAACGTCGTAATTGGGGTTGCCCAGGCGGGAATAGATATAGCCTTTTTGCTGCCCGCCAAACAAGGCCGCCCCGGTTGCGACATCGGGAAAACTAAAAGTGGAAGTCTGGTAGATGGGCATGACATGTGCATGGTGCTCATTGTGCACGTTACTGTGGGTCACAAGGGTTCCTATACCGCTGATGTTTCGTTTGCGCATGGTTTGGTCTCCAAAGAGTAAAAAATTGTGGTTGAACAAGTGCCTCCGTTTTTAGATTTGCGCCTTGAATACCAGGGCCAGCACATTTGGGGAGACACTTTGAAAACAGTTCCACTATTATACCCGTGTTGGAACCGGAGAGAGATGGGAAACGTTGGGGAGTCGATTAGTCGGGTAGTCGGATGGTTGGGGAGCTCGGTAGTAGTGCGAAAGGTTTTTCGCCCTCCCCGTGTCCGGCAAATCACCGGCTGGAAGCCGGCTGCACGTTTGGCAGCGGTCAGGGACCGGGTAGTTTCGCAGTTCGCACGCCGCGTCCTCCAAATTGACCCGCTCATGTTACAATCTAAACCGAGGCAGTGATGAAAGCAAATCCCACGTATTCCAAATCGTCCCCCAAAATCTCCATGCAGCAGGTGCTGACCGCGCTGGTCAGCAGTACGCTGCTGTTTGTTTTCTTGTGTGTGGCCGGCCTCATCGCTTTCAACCTACACTACGCCGGACGCGTTTTCCCCGGCGTGTACGTCGGCGGAATTGACTTAAGCGGCCTGACGCGCCCGCAAGCCGAGGCACGCCTGAAGAGCAGCATCACTTACCCCATCCAGGGGCGCATCACCCTGCAAGACGGGGAACGCACCTGGGCCTTCAGCCCGCAAGACCTGGGTCTATTCCTGGATTCCCAGGCTACTCTGGAGAAAGCCTACCGCTGGGGGCGTCGCGGCGGCCCGGCGGCACGCCTGAGCGAACAATGGCGCGCCTGGCACAGCGGTATCAGCCTGCCACCGGTGATGGTATGGGATGAGCGCATCGCCGCCAATTTGCTCTCCATGTTGGCCGAGCAAATCGCTCTCCCCACCATCGAGGCCAAACTGGAAGTCAATGGGCTGGAAGTGCAAGCCGTCGAAGGGCAAATCGGGCGGCAAGTGGATATCCCCAGGACGCTGGATGCTATCCAGCCATTGGTGAAAAACCTACAAAGCACGGCCATTCCGCTGGCTATCAACGAATACCCGCCCGCGATACTGGACGCCAGCGCACAGGCCGAGGTCGCCCGCCGGATACTCTCGGCCCCCCTGGTGCTGCGCGTGCCGGACACCCAGGAGGGCGACCCCGGACCCTGGGAATTTTCGCCCCCCCAATTGGCCGAAAACCTGACCATCGAACGCGTCGAAACGCCAGAGAGCGGCATCCGCTATCAAGTGGGATTGAAAACCGATTTCCTGCGCGCCATCCTGGAGGAAGTCGCCCCCCGCTTAGAACGGCAAGCCGAAAACGCCCGCTTTTATTTCGATGACGAGAGCCGCGAGTTAGTGCGCATTCAAGATGCCGTCATCGGGCGGAAATTGCTCATCGAAGAAACCCTGCAAAGCGTGAACGAGAAACTGGCCGCCGGAGAACACAATATCCCGCTGGTTTTCGATTACAGCAACCCGCAGGTGGGGGACGACGCCCGCGCTGCCGATTTGGGCATCACCGAACTGGTTAGCGCCCACACCACTTACTTCTACGGCTCCAGCGCCGAGCGCATTCACAACATTCAGACCGCTGCGGCGCGCTTCCACGGTGTGCTCGTGCCGCCAGGGGCCACGTTCTCGATGGGTGAGGTGCTGGGTGATGTCAGCCTGGATACCGGCTATGCCGAGGCGCTCATCATTTACGGCGACCGCACCATCAAAGGCGTGGGCGGCGGCGTGTGCCAGGTCAGCACCACCTTGTTCCGCACCGTCTTTTTCGGCGGCTACCCCGTGGTGGAGCGTCATCCGCACGCCTACCGGGTGTACTACTACGAGCAAAACGCGGCCGGCGGCATTGACACCAACTTGGTCGGGCTGGACGCTACCGTCTACATGCCGGTGGTGGATTTCAAATTCAAGAACGACACCCTCTACTTTCTGCTGATGGAGACCTACGTCAACGCGGCGGCACGCACCCTGACCTGGAAGTTCTACTCCACCTCCGATGGGCGCAGCGTGGCATGGGATACCACCGGCGTCACCAACCGTGTTCCCCCGCCCGATCCGGTTTATGAAGAAAACTCCGACCTCGCCGAAGGGGAAACCAAGCAAGTGGACTGGGAAGCCGAAGGCGCCGATGTGACCATCACCCGCAGCGTGTATCGCGAGGGGCAGGTCTACTTCAGCGATGAATTCACCACCCACTACATGCCCTGGCGGGCAGTTTGCCAATACGGCCCCAAAACCAAGGGCATGCCCCCAAAAAATCCCGACCCTAACCATCCCTGCCAACCGGATACGAAGAAAAAATGAAAAAATGCGTAATCGTCAAAGAAACCGTGAACACCTGTTATTGCGAGCGAAGCGAGCG
>DYKW01000109.1 GCA_020722405.1 Anaerolinea thermophila | reverse complement strand
ACGCGCCAGCAGCACGTACAAAATCAAGAGCGGAACCGCCGCCAGCGAGAGGACGCGTTTGTCGTTGGAGATTACCACCAGTTCGGCGGAGATGTCGGAGCGCAGGCGTTTGAGCATCGCCAGCATGGAGTGGAATACCTTCCCCTTGGCCGCCACCGCAAAGACGGGGTAGCCTAGCCGCTCTCCACCATGGCGATGGGACCATGGGTAAAATCCGCGGAGGAATATGGCTCGGCAATGATGTAGGTCAACTCTTTCAGTTTCAAGGCCCATTCGAATGCAGTTGAATAATTAAACCCCCGCCCCAGCACAACGGTCTGGTCAATGTAGCGGTATCGCTGGGAGGCCTGAGCGATAAAATCGCTTTGCTTCAATGTCTCTTTCATCCAGCCTGCCACTGTGCCCAATTCTCTCCATCGTCTTTCAATGCCGCTCAGAGCGGCCGAGAGCATGGCAACCGACATCAACTCGGTGGTGTAGGTTTTCGCCGCCGCGACGGCTTTTTCGGGGCCAGCCTGAATATCCAGCAGGAAATCCGAAGTTCGGGCGAGCGGGGAATCAGGCTCGTTGGTGATCGCCAGCGTGGCGCATCCCTGCCTTCTCCCCTCCTCCAGCACGCTGACGATGTCGGGCGATTGGCCTGATTGCGAAATTCCCACCACCAGCGCGTCCTTCAATTGGGGCGGACGCTTGTAATAGGTAAACAGCGAAGGCGTCGCCAGCGCCAGCGGAAGTCCATTTTGCGTGCCAAACAGGTAATTCGCGTATCGCCCGGCGTTGTCCGAGGTGCCGCGCGCCGCAAGGAAGACGTATTGGATGTCGCGACTGCGAATTTCGGCAGCGACCCATTCGACGGTTTTGCGCTGGGAGACCAGGATGGATGCAATGCACTGGGGGTTGTTCGTTGATCTCGGAGAGGAGGGACATGATATGTTCTATTCCATTTCCGAGGTAATTCTAATTTAGCCGTTGGACTTGCACGGGCTGGCCAACTCGTGCTGAATCGTACGCCGCAGCAACAACTTCCACTGCGCGCAAGCCATCCACGCCAGTGACGCTCGGCTCGCGCCCGTCGCGGATGGCGGAAACGAACTCGCTGATCATTGCCTGATTCATATCCGAGCCCCAGTATTGCCAAACAGGACGCTGATTGGTATGACTGTAAACAGTGATATTCTGCTTGAAGCCATCCACGATCACAGCGCCGCGTTCGGTGACCATCTCAAGGGTCAGTCCCCCCCAACTTGGCCAATAAGGCGGCCGGCTCCATGAAGCATCAATGGAGGCGAAGACACCGTTTTGGAAGGTGATCATCTCCAGCCCGCCAGTTTCCACCTCCACTTCATTGGCGTGAAAAATTTTATTTGTCTGTGCATAGACTTCGACGGCTTCACTGCCGAGATACCAGCGCATAATGTCCACCAGATGAACTGTGTGATCCATGATCGCGCCGCCACCCGCTAGAACAGGGTCAACAAACCAGGCGCGGTGCTTGGTTGGCAATTCACCTTGATTGGTCCCATTGAAGCAAAACACCTGACCCAGTTCGCCTGCATCCAGCCGCGCTTTGACTTCCATCAGCGGGGCGCTAAAGCGCATGGGGAAGGCTGTCATCAGCAAAATCCCAGCCCGGGCACAGACATCCACAATGGCTTTCGCATCCGCAACGGTGGTGGCGATGGGTTTCTCACACAGCACGTTGATTTTTGATGCAGCAGCCATCTCGACCAGTGGAAGATGTTTTGAGTTTTCAGAGCAGATGATCACGCCGTCGGGCTTGCTTTCGATCAGGGCTTCGTAAGTTTGATAGAACGATGCGCCATACGCCTGTGCAAAACGTTGTCCGCGCACGGGGTCTTCATCAGCGACGCTACACAACTCCACGCCGGGAATGGCGCGCAAGTTGGCGATGTAGGATTTAGCATGGTGATGGGCAAAACTCATGATACCGATTTTCATGACAGCACCTCCAATACAACGGCTTTCCCAGTCGCTGCTGATTGAATGGCGGCTTCTGAAATTTGAACTGCGGCCATGCCGTCTTCGGCTGTAATGCGGGCCTGTTTCTCGCCGAGCAGCACGGAATAAAATTCTTTGATCTGCGTGGTGTAGGGACTTTCGGATAGCGGGCTGGATGGCAAACCCACGTCGGGAGAATCACTGCTGGGTCTGGCGATCAGGTTCAGGATTGGGGCTGTGTCGGCAGAATCAAACTCGATCAAACCGCCGTCGCCTGCAATTTCCAGATGAGTGCGGAACGTGGGCGGCGGATACGCCCATGACCCGGTAATATGCGAGATGGCGCCGCCGCGATGTTTGAGAATGGCAAGTCCATAATCAACGGGAGCATTGGGGTTTGCCGTGGTGACCTTTTTTGCGAAGACGCTTTCCACGTCGCCCGCAACCCAACGCGCGTAATCAAAATCGTGAATCATCAAGTCCATCAGAATGCCGCCCGACTTTGATTCATCCAAGAACCAATTGCCGGCCGGTTTCTTGGGACGAAAACTGCCGCGGCTCAAACGGATCACGCCCGGCTTGCCGATTTCGCCGCGTACAACACTTGATTTTGCCAGCGCGTATTCAGTGAAAAAGCGCACCACATGCGCGACAAGCAATTTGACTCCCGCCTTGCGGCAGGCTTCAATCATTTCGCGTGCCTGGGCGGTGGTGCGTCCCAACGGCTTTTCACAGACGACGTGTTTCCCGGCGGCGGCAGCTTGCAGTGTCATTTCATGATGCTGAGGCGTTGGAGTACAAATATCTACCACATCCACATCGGGCAGCATGGACTCCAGATTGGGATAAACCCTGGCATTGTACTGTTTCGCCAGAGGCATGGCTTTACCGGCTATTTCGTCCACAATTCCAATGATTTCGGCTTCTGTCTCAGCCCAGCCGGCAGCATGAGTGGTTCCCATGAAACCTGCGCCAACAATTCCAATTTTCATTCCAGCCTCCTTAGATTTGGAGATTCTGATATTAGAGACAGTCACGTTAAAAACGTGACCCGCTTACTTAAGCGCGCCCGCAGTGATACTGCGAATCATCTGTTTGGAGAAAATCAAATAGATGATCAAAATGGGTATCACCGCCAACGTCAAAGAGGCAAGTACGGCATTCCAATCGCTGACGAATTGACCGAGAAATTGCTGCACACCCAAAGTGACGGTTGCTGTTTTTTGGCTGGGAGCCAGAATCAGCGGGAACCAAAGGTCGTTCCAGATAGGGATCATGGTGAAGATGCCGATGGCGCCAATGGCTGGACGCACCAACGGGATGACCAGTCCAAAGATGCGGTATTCACTGGCGCCGTCGATACGAGCCGCATCCTTGAGTTCCTTCGGAACCTGCCGCATAAATGAACTGAGAATAAAAATGGCCATCGGCAAGGACTGTGCGATATAAACCAGAATCAACCCGGTCAACGTATTAACCAGATTCAAACCGACCATCAACTTCAGGATGCCCACTGTGCCGAGACGAATGGGGATCATAATCCCGAGGGACAAGTAGAGCGCCAACAAGGTATTACCCTTAAATTGATATTCCGAAAGAGCAAAGGCAGCCATCGCGCCGATGAGCAGGGTCAAGGCCAAAGACGTGAGGGTAACGATCAGGCTGTTCGTAAAAAATGTGCCGAAATTTGAACGTTCGATCACTGTCTCATAACCAATCAAATCAAAGGTGGTCGGTGTTGGCAGGGCAAACGGCGAGCCAAAAATATATTTTTTGGCTTTGAACGAATTCATCACGATCATAAAAATGGGAAACAGCGCGATGACCACGTAAACCATCAAAATAAGCTGGAGAATTGCCGCCGCAAGAAATCTGCGGACTTTGTAGGAAGTCAATTCGGTTGATGTTATCTTCATGCTGACCTCACATTTCGATATTTTGGACGCGACGCTGCCACACAAAGGTGTAGAGCAAAACGCCAGTCAGGATAATCAGGAACATCATCGCCGCGATAGTTGAACCCATGGGTACGTCACCAAGTTGAAGCTGCTGACCAAAAAACGTCCGGTAGAAGAATGTACCCATAATGTCGGTAGAAAAATCAGGTCCAGCGTTGGCGCCCTTTATCGTGTAGATCAGGTCAAAAGCGTTGAAATTTCCCACAAAGGTCAGAATGGATACGATGCCTACGGTGGGCATGATCAGCGGAAACTTGATCCGCCAGAAAACGCCCCAGGCAGTTGCCCCATCCACGGTGGCGGCTTCCATCAATTCCTCGGGAATGGCGATCAGTGCCGCGTAAAACAAAATCATCGGGATGCCGATAAACTGCCAGACTGAGATCAATGCCACGGTCGGCAGGGCGGTTTCGGGAAGTCCAAGCCAGGGTTTGAAAAGAAAGCCAAGGTTCACAACTTCCAAAATGCTTTTGCTGACTCCCCAAAGCGGGTTCAGGATCAGATTCCAGATAAAGCCGATAATTACCACCGAGAGGACGGTCGGCATAAAATAAATGGTGCGATAAAAATTCGCGCCGCGACGACTCTCGTTCGAGATCAATGCCGCCAGCACCAGTGCAATCGAGTTTTGCACCACCATATGGATGACGAAGAAGATGAAATTATTTTTCAACGCGCCAAAGAAACGCGGAGCAAAGTTGGAGTTGGTGAATAACTTGAAGTAGTTATCCAGCCCGACAAAAACTTCCCGGTTATCGGTGACCGTGTAAAAACTCATCCTGAGCGAATTGAGCAAAGGATAGACCATAAATATGGTGTAGATGATAACTGCGGGAGCAAGAAATACAAAAATGTAATAGGGGAAGGATTTGCGTTTGTACATGAACTTCTCCAATTCATAACGCGGCCTCCCGCCGCAGCCAAACGTACCGCCGGCCGTAACTATTCAGCCATGCTGTGGGCAATCACCAATGGCGGTACGATTGCCAGATAAGATTTGCGCACATAAGGCAAATGTGCGCGGTAATACTATAAAAACGGTGTGCGGTGGTTTGCAGTTTTCACTGCAAACCACCACATATTAACATAAAACGGTCGGAGTTACGGCTTATACCACTTATCCAGGCCGTCCTGAATTTCCTTGGCGGCTTGTTCGGGAGTCAATGTCCCGTTCATCACTGCCGCACTAACGCGCCAGAGTTCGTTCTCGAGGTTGGGTTCACCTCGGGAGAGAATTTGGTATGAGTTGCGGATGGTGGACTTACAAGTCTGGCGCCAGCTAAGGAACTCGTTGGCAAGCGGGTCGTCCAGGGTTACCTGGGCATTGCTCAGCGGGAAGAAGCCGGGCAGGGCATTAGCGTATAGCTTGGCAAACTCGTCAGAAGCAACCCAAGTCAGGAAGGCTTTGGCTTCTTCGGGATGGGCGGTAGCGGCATTCATACCAAGGGCAATGTCAGTGTGGTCACTGATGTAGCAGGGATCGCCAGCTTTTTCAACATAGGGCGGGAAGATGCCGAGATTGAAGGTGGCATCCTTTTCGAACTGGCTGATTTCCCATGAGCCGGTCGGGTAGATGGCGCCCTTGCCCAGCGTGAACAGGCTTTGCGCATCAGGATACTTCACAGCCTGGTAACCTTCAGGCAGGTAGGGGGCCCACTCTTTCAGGTCAGTCCAGGTCTGGACATAAGCGGGGTCGGTAAATTTACCAGTGCCAGCAATGAGAGCCTTGCGGCCTTCTTCGCCTTTCCAGTAGACAGGTCCGATATTCTGGAAGCCCATGGTGGCGGCTTCCCATTGATCAGCGGTGCCCATCACGAGAGCAGTTTCGCCATTGCTCTTGAGGGTTTCCAAAGCGGCAAAGAACTCTTCACGAGTGGCGGGTTCCTGGATGCCGTACTTGTCGAAGATATCCTTGTTGTAGAAGAAGCCATGGATAACAGAAGCCATCGGGACGCAGAAGACATCCTTGCCATCGTCTGTGATCCATGCGGATTTGGCAACATCGCCAAAGTTTTCCATACCGGGCAGGTCGGTCAAAGCAGCCAAATAGCCTTTATTGTACAGGCTCAGGGAGGCATCGAATGGACGGCAGGTGATCAAGTCGCCAGCGGTACCGCCCTCGAGTTTGGTGTCCAGCACACCGTTATATTCGGCAGGGGCAGTGGGTGAAAAGATCACCTTAATGTTCGGGTGCTGGGCTTCAAAGGCAGGGATGATTTGATCCTGCCAGATGACCAAGTCATCGTTGCGCCAACTTTCGATGGTGAGGGTTACTACTTCAGCGGCGGGCGCTTCTGTTGCAGC
>DYKW01000278.1 GCA_020722405.1 Anaerolinea thermophila | reverse complement strand
TGCATGGTTCTCCTATTTGTACTTCCGGATGAGATCCCGATAGACCTCGAAAGGGGTCAGGAAGCCGAGGCATTTGCGGGGTCTCATGTTGAGGACCTGGGCAATCCGGTTGAGATCCATCTGGTCAGCCCCGGAAAGATCCGATCCCTTCGGGAGATACTGACGGATGAGGCCGTTCGTGTTCTCGTTCGTTCCCCGTTGCCACGGGCTGTACGGGTCCGCAAAATAGACCCGGATGCTGAGTCTTCTTGCAAGCTCCTTGTGAAGGGCCATTTCCTTGCCCCGGTCATAGGTGAGGGTCTTTCGGATACAGCGGGGGACATGGCGAAGACGCCGGTTGAATCCATCGAGCGCGGATCCGGCATCCGTCCCGTCCATCCTGGCAAGGATTACATAACGGCTGGTGCGCTCGACCAGGGTGCCGACCGCGCTTCTGTTCCCCGCACCCTTCAGAAGATCGCCTTCCCAGTGACCTGGAACGAGACGGCCTTCCACCTCGACCGGCCGTTCCTGAATGCCGGTCATGTCGGGGATCTGACCCCGCCGATCCTTTCCACGGCTTCTGGGAAGACGTTTGGCATGCCCCTTTCTGAGAGCCGCAATCAGCTCCCTTCTCAACTCCCCGCGCGGAAGGGCGTAAAGCCATGCGTAGATGGTCTCGTGGGACACATGACGCGCCGGTTCATTCATAAAATCCTTCCTGAATCTACCCGCAATCTGCTCAGGAGACCAACCGACACGGATAAGGGCGTACACGGCCTCACGCAGATCGATATCTTCAAGCTTGCGGCGCCTTCGGCTCCTCTTCCTCCGTTCCTGGTACAACTGCCGAGCTGCCTCCGGCTCATAACGGCCTTCCACGCTGTTTCTCGCAAGCTCCCTGCTCAGAGTCGAAGGAGATCGCCCAAGGCAAGCCGCAATGGACTGAAGCGACACGCCGTTCTCCCGCTCCACCTGAATCCTCACCCTCTCCTCAATGCCCAAATGCCTGTATCCACCCTTTCCCATG
>DYKW01000108.1 GCA_020722405.1 Anaerolinea thermophila | reverse complement strand
CTAACAATCCACCAAACAGGCACAAGATGTTCTGCCCCTGCATATATTCGTTCGCGTTTTCTACTAGACACATCCAAAGACCAAATGTTATATTCACCAATGTAAATGACTCGAGAGCCATCTTTTGTAAAGAAAGTACTTGAGAAGAAATCCGATGTTTCGCTAATTGTTGTCGTTTCTTCGCCTTTCACATCTACCAAATAGGTTGCATACGTCGTAGGCGTCGTATGCGTCTCATATTGTTGATAGTTGTCTGTGTCGTATACGATGTACCTTCCATTTGCGGACATAGAAGAAACATAAAGACCTTTCACTCCTTTTAAACTGCTTACAGGGCTGCCAAGTTTCCTCCCGCTCCTCGTGGAATAAACATCTACGTTGTACCCGGAAGTATTATCACCCCAGGTAATTGCCAAAACGCTTCCATCAGCAGAAAATTCAAAATCTGCTACATCGGAAAGCCCTGTAACAATGGTTTTCTTATTTTCTCCCCGGATGTTGCATAAAAAAATATCCCATGTATCATTTCGACCTCTTACAACATAAACCAGGCGTTTTTCATCCGGGAGGATAAAACCACGATAGACATCCCTTGCAATTTGATATTTCTCCCCGGTCAAAACATTGATGCTGTAGAGGGTAGGGTCTTCGTCAGTTATAGCCAGTATCCAGTTTCCATAAGCGCGTTCACCATAGGGGATTGAATAAATGCCCCCCGGTCCGTAAAGCAGCAGGTAAGCGCCAGCCGCCAGGGACAAAACCAAAGCCAAAGCGCCCCAAACCCACCCAGGCAGGTTTTTAAGGGCAAAACCAGGAACGCCGGCATGCATCTGAGGCATTGGAGGAAGCGGCTGTAACGCCGCTCCACATTCCCGGCAAAAATTAAGACCATCTTCGTTTTCAGTATGGCATCGAGGACAGAGTTGCATACATCCCTCCGTTATCCTTTTTCTATCGAGTTGTTATGTTCCCAGGTTTCGGGGTTGGGGTGCGCTTCCGCTCTTTCGGAAGGCTTCGTGTCTTCATCTTCCCCCGGCTGCGGTTGGGGGGGAATTGGCGTTTCCGGTTTTTTATCATCATCGTCATTTTTAGAAAATACAGGCGCATCTCTCCGGGATGCATCCACCCCTTGAAGAGCAGCAAGACCAACGGGGCTTAACCTTTCGGGCAAGTTGGCGGAAGAAGAAAGGTACCCCGTTTCGTTGGGGTTTTCGGGTTTAGGCGGCAAAAATTTGGTGTCCATAGTTATCCTTCGCCTTTCTCTCAATCAGGTTCTCTGAATTTTGACCCGGTCGAAACCCCGCGCCAACGAGGCTTTGGCAATCTCCGGCTCCCGAGAGAGCCAATCCAGCGCCAATATCGCCGCAACCGGGTTGTACCCAAACTCTGTCATCAGCCGCGTCACGGTATAAGTCTCTATTTGGATTTGAGGCAATTCACCGCTTTGCAACCATCGCTCAAATGCCTGTTTCAATTCAGGCTCCAAATGAAGCAACTTATCTGCCGCCGAATTGGCGCCGGCAGGCGAGTAACTCCATTCTCTCATCAGATAGGTTGTGAGTGATTCCCTGGTCATCTCTATCATGATAAGTCTCCCTGGCGATATACGCCATCCTTAACAGAAGAACCATACTTCCAGGCATCGGCTTCTATTGGCTGTTTGCGATACCCTTCCGGGTCTTCGTTGCCGTTAATGTAATTGCTGAAGTTATTTTTCCATGCCTGGATTTGAAGATTATTGCCATGAAAATTGGGATGTTCAACCGCATACCATTGGTAAGCGTGTCGCCCTTCGTGGGCAATCGTATCTACCAGCTCTGCTACGTCGTCTCCGTTTAGAGCGTCCGCATTAACCCGAATGGAATTTCCATCAAAAAAACCATATTCACCTGGACCCATGGATGCGGCGAATACAGGCAATGGCGGGCGATTTTGAACCTGGGCGAGAGTATTTTCCACTTTTTGCAAGGCTCCTAACCTCTCTTCTTCTGTGAGCTCCTGCCATTTATCCGGCTGAATTTCTTGAATCTGCCGTAAACGCGCCACGCCCTCTGCAATTTGCTCGTCATCATCGGGGGCAAAACGCCCGTCAACTTTATCGGTTGGCGCAAACCACTTGCCCTGTATCGCATCAGTTCCTGATTGCGAAAGACGCTCTCCAGCCTGCCGGGTAAATTCGGCATTTTCTACAGGGACATCTGCCCCGCCTTGGATTGCCGCAACTCCACCCGGCGAAAGCCTCTTCTCGTTCCGTTCTGATAAAAGAGGCTCACCCTGAAAGTCCTGAGAAATTTCCTTCCTTCCCATAATCTCAAATTACTCCAAGGCACGAAAAGCTTCGGCAAATGAATTTCGCATGGAATCTGTAAAACGGATATAGTCGAGGTTGTGCGCCAGGAAACAGTAACCCGCGTCCAGTTGGTCGGAGCATCCTGCCAGGGCAGCCGCCTCACGACACACTTCGGCAATTTTGCGCCAATGAGCGCTCCAATGTTCCGGTTCAGGTTGTTTATCAAAAGCAAGAATGGCTTCGTTTAGTTTTTTCTGTATTCCTTCGTGTGAAAAGGATTCAACAGGTTCCCGATAAAGGCAGGGGCTGCCACAGAATCGGCAACCGTCAAAGGGCAGGTAGGCGGTTTGATACTTTGTACGGAAAGGGGATGAAAATTGTTTGACTTCATCGTCAGCAGGCAAAACGTCAAAATGAGCGCTGTCCTTGTAATTTGGCGTCATAATAAAAGCAGCCTTTTCCATGCCGGTCATAAACAAGGCTGCCTCTCCGATACCCAGTTTGCCCAAATAATCTTGTTGCGCTTTCTCCATTGTCATTGCGCGGGCAATAGATTCTCTGTCCCGGCTATCTCGCAGTTGGTGGGCAATTTGTAAGTTGGTGTTGCGAATGGCATCCGGCGCCAGTTTTTCGGGCGATTGGTCTGAAATAATGACTCCCTCCCCGTACGCCCGAATCTCGCTCAACATATTAGAGAAAGTAGATACTGCTTTGGCTTTGGCGTCAGAAGAAATTTCGGTATTGCCTACTGAGGTCACATTGCTCACCACGTTATGCGCCTCTTCCACGACCGTAACATGCGACAAGGTTGTTTTTTTGTGCAATTCCCGGTACTCACGCAGCCACATTAACAAAAACATCATCGTAAGAGCTTTGTCTTCCTCATTCAGGTCATTCAATTCCAAAATAACCGGGGAGGTGAAGATAACATCGGCGGGTAAAGAACTTTGGCAGTTAAACATCCTCCCCTTACTACCCTGCAACAAACTTCCTATCCGCCCAACGGCGGCAGCCCGAATGTTCTGCAAAATTTCCCCGGCGTATCCCCGGCGTTCGGCAATTTGCATCACTTCGTCTCTCATATCCCGCAAAGTGGGAAACAGCCGCTTGTCTTCTGGAAGAGCCGTATCGGTGAGCCGCCAATTTTTGGCTTTGTAAATCTCTTGCATTGCCTCTGCAACAATGGAAGGTAAGATGCCAAACTGCGGTAGGGCTGCATCAAAACAGGCTTGCATCCTTCCTAAATGCGCCTCCAGCCGCACGCCAGGCAATAACTCAAATGGATTAAAGCGAAACGGAGAGGTAGTTTCATCCCCCAAAGTGAAAATCAGCAGGTCACGAAAACCATCAACTGCCTTAAGCGCTCGATATTCCTTTTTTGCCGCTTCTATGACCAAAAAGGGTATATGATGTTTCCGCCAAAGTTGGTCCAGCAAGTATAAGACTGTGTTGGTTTTGCCGCTTCCAGTAAAGCCGGTGATAAGGGCATGACGGGTAAGGGCTTTCAGCGGAGCAACCGCAACCCCACCCCGGCGATAATTACCAATGTGAATTTCGTCCGCGTTTGCCGTTGCAGGACGGGGACCAGGCTCAAAATCGGGCGGCATTTGACGAACGGCAATGCCAGGAACGCCGCCCTGAACACTGACCGGAAACCGAAAAGCAGTTGTGGCGGCACGACTGCCTACCAGGTAAGGGAAACGTCTCTGCTCAGAGCCAGGAGACCAAATCAGTTGCTCCAATGTGCGTTGCGCGGCGGAAGCGTAAGCGCGGTCAACCAGGAACGGGGTTGCTTTAGAGGGCAAAAACCTCTCTTGCAAGTCGAGGGTTCTGGATTGTTGCGCCGGGATAATTGCCGAAGCGTAACTTCGAGCGACACTCAAGGCAACATTCGGGTCTGGACTGGCTACCTGCACAACCATCACAAAGGGTTCGGCTAACGATTTTTGATAGAACTGATAAATCCGGGCTGCCAGTTCCATGCCAGGGTCGCGCCAGCGACGCACTGACGTATCGCTATAAGTTCTCACCTCCATATCCGAGCCAGTTTGGGCGATAAGCGCAGCATCAGATAAATCACGTTCTTCGCCTTCGGTCAGGTCGGTTGGCTCCAGATAAATGCTGATAATCGAAGGCGCAACCTGACTTAACATCACTTCAAACGGCTCCAGGCAAGTTCCTGCCGCCCCCTGATAAGGATGAATGACATAATAGTTTTCGTCGTTTCCGGCCCGAAAGGGAATAAAAGCCTCATGCTGGCGCACTTCTGCAAGCGCAAAGTCGCGGAATGGTGAAACAACTTCTGCGAGAGATGGAATTCGTTGATGGCTGAGTTGCCCCTTGGTCGGGTAGGAGTACGCCTCTTGGAGCAAGGGGAGGTGGGGCAGTCCGTAGCCTGTGAGGTGTGCGTGTAAATCCTTGCTAATATAATCAACATACCCTCGCACTTTAGAAGGAGAGGATAGAATCCGCCCAACAAGATTCACCTGTATAACGCCCTGCCCTGGTTGGGCAATAAAACGCAACGCATACGCGGCATTCCTATATTTGCGCAAGCCTGTCACCAGCTGTTCCAGACGACCCAAGACCTCCGCCAGCCGTTCAACAGGGTTTTGACTGAGCAATGTGTGGTCAGCCAGGAAATCCGGCAGGAAAGGCAAATGATAACCGTACAATCCCGCCATCAGGTCTGCTTGCGGTTGTTGAATAAGGTGAATGTAAGGTAAACCAACGCTCTGATTCATCGCAGTCATTTCATCAAAAGCGGTTATTTGTTCTGGGTAGTTTGTTTGGTCTGGTTGTAAAACTCTCGTTTACGCAGCAATGAGCTATTTAGTCCGGCAGTATCTATGGCTTTGAGTAAAGATTTATGCACTGTATGCCGAAGCGCCCGCCTGTCGTCATAAGTGAAATGGTCCAGTTGCTCAAAGAAAAAGGCTGTCCACTGCCCTCGCAATATGCGCCCCAAAATTAGAGCGCCCAAGACAATATTAAGGAGCGTAACGAAAGACAACAACCCGCTAAACATGGAAAAAGCGAAGGACAGCGCCACGATTATGCCAATGTTTTTCCAGTTTGGTTCTAATTGATAATTGCCAACATTTTTTATCAGGTACGCAAAAGAGTTGCCCTCATATTCTTTTCCTATGAATAAAGCGCCTGCTCCCAGTAGTACACCCCATATAACCACGCTGATAACAAATAGTCCAATGGCAGTGAACACCTCCCCCGGGCTTGATGACAAGGACTCAGACCAAAAAAAATCAAAAAGCGTAGCAGAAAGCACAGCGGAAAAGAGTGTAGAAATCCAGGTAAGCATTATTGTCAACCCCGCCATAATAGCAATATTGCGCCATTTAATGGTGCGGCGTGTAAATAAATCCCAGGCAACGTATAAGTCACGTCCAAAGGGTGAGATGTAAACCGCCAGAGTTGCTCCAGCGTAATCTCTCAATAAGTAGTAAGGGCGGCGCTTACCGGCAACACCACCAGTAGAGAGAACAGTCGCCTCAATCTTCACATTGGGAATAGACCGGTCGGTTAGCTCGCGGGCAAAGGCTTTGCGTATCTCGTCCGCTTTGTCGCCTGCATTTTCAATGGTATCATCCCACCCATCAAGGTTTTGCCCCAACTTATCTGCCCGAACATCAAAAGCAGACACAGCACCCAACCCCGGACGGTTCTGCGGAACCGGCGGAACCGGCGCTTGCCCAGGCTGTGGCCAGGAGGGTGTGGGTGGAGCAACCGGGGTTGCGCCGGGCATTGGGGGGAAGCCAGGTTCGCTGCTGCCAAATAAAGGCGGCGGCTGAATCAGGCTGTCAGGTGCTGGCGCTATCTGAGCGCCTGCATCCCTGCTTTGAAAAGAGTAGCCGCATTTGCCACAAAATTTTGCAACTGAGGGGTTAGAAGCGCCGCACTGGGGGCAAAAAACTACGTTTTCTTGATTCATTCTGTTTATTCCTTTCGTTTCATCAGAGAGTGGAGGCTCTT
>DYKW01000107.1 GCA_020722405.1 Anaerolinea thermophila | reverse complement strand
CGCCAGCAATGTCATTTCGACGAGCGCCAGCAATGTCATTTCAACGAGCGCCAGCAATGTCATTTCGACGAGCGCCAGCGAGGAGAAATCTTAACCCCTGTTGAAAAGTCGCCATGAAAAATAATTTTCACCACCAGATATGAAAATCTATTTTCAGATCAGATACATCCAGGCGGTAGCCACAATCCAGATTGACCTCCCGATAGACCACGGGCAGGGGTTTCTGTTGTTCCACCTTCAGGCCGCGTTGGGCCAAAAGTCAGACAGGCTTCATACGCCGACTCCAGAAGGCCACGCCCCAGAGCGCGGTGCACTTCGATAGCGGCACCGATCATGCTCTCCGTGATCTGGTCAAAATTTTCCCGTTCTGTCATCTCAGCGCTCTCTGCGTTCTCGGCGGTAAACAAATATAAAACTTCTTTGTGGCGCTGCCCGCCTGACTACCCGACTACCCGACTATCAGACTATCAGACTACCCAACTACCTAACTACCTAACTACCTAATTACCTAATTACCTAACTACCTAACTACCCATTATAATTCACCCGGTGAAACAACGAGTCGTGCTTTTCTTCGGATTGGCAATTTTACTATCGGCCGGTTGGCAGGGATGCCAACGCCTGCAAGTGTGGCGCGCCCTGCAGCGGGAAGACCTATCCGCTGCGCAGGTGGCCGCGCTGGCACAAAGCCAATCATCGGCGGTGCTATGGGAACGCGCCGGCTGGTTGGCCTGGCGCGCCGAGCAGCCCGATCAGGCACGCGCCTACCTGCTGCGCGCCCGCGCCGGGGGCACACTCTCCCCCCAGGGTTATGGCCTGTTGGGCGACCTGTACGCTAACGATGGCCAACTGGATACCGCCGTGAACTTCTGGCAGCAGGCCATTGCCGAAGGTGCCCCGCAAACGTCTGTGTGGCATATCCGCCTGGCACAGGTAGCCGAAAGCAGGCAGGCATGGCAAAGCGCCATCGAACACTACCGCGCCGCACTGGCCGAGGAGCCGGCTAACGAACAAATCGTCTACCGTTTGGGACTGCTGCTGTCGATTTTTGAGCCAAATGCCGCCCAGGCCTACCTGAGCCGTCTGGCCAAAGGCGATCCCCTCCATGCCCAGGCAGCCGAAGAACTGCGTCAAGATCTGCTGCTGGGCAGTTTGCAAGACTCCCCGGCCTACACCCTGACGCTGGTCGGACGCACTTTAGCGAAACAGGAAGAATGGGCACTGGCGGTCACCGCCCTGCAGCGCGCCACCACCATCGCCCCGCAATACGCCGAAGCCTGGGCTTTTTTGGGGCAGGCCCTCGAAAGCAGCGGGCAAGATGGCGGTGAAGCGCTGGAAACCGCCCTGCACATCAACCCCGATTCGCTTTCTGCCAACATCTTGAGCGCCCTGTACTGGCGAAAACACAACCAACCCGAGCGGGCGCTGGTGTACGCCTACCGCGGCGCCGAAAACGACCCTCAAAATCCACTCTGGCAAATGGAAATCGGTCTAACCCTGGGGCAGATGGGCAACCTGCCGGCCGCCGCTAAGCATTACCGGCAAGCCACCACCCTGAATCCCGATGCTCCCCAAACCTGGCGCGCCCTGGCAACTTTTTGCATAAACTACAACTACGACCTGCAAGCGACGGGCCTGCCGGCCGCCCGCCAGGCCGTGCTACTGGCGTTCGATGACCCGCTCTCTCTGGAAACGCTGGGACGCGTCTATTTGCGGCTGGGGAACCTGCTCCTGGCGCGTCGTTTTGCCCAGCAGGCTTTGCAGCAAGACCCCGGGTTGGTATCCGCCTACCTGGATTTGGGCACCATTGCCGCCTTGCAAGGCGACATGACCCAGGCACAACGCATGTTCGAGACTGTGCTCACCCTGGCGCCTAACAGCCCGGAAGCAGAACAAGTCCGCCGCTTACTGAGCCAGCAATGAGGTACAATAGCCCCCGCAAATATGACCAATCGCCTGACACGCGACTTAACCAAAAGGAGTCCCCATGAAACGCTTTTTTGTCCCATTCCTGGCCGTGTTGGCACTTGTCCTGGCTTCGCTGGCCTGCAAAGCCACCAGCGGTGGCGAAGCCCCGCCGCCCATAGAAAATTCAAACAGCAGCACCCTCTTTTCGGACGATTTCTCCGACCCATCTAGCGGCTGGGATACCGTCCGAGCCGATGAAGGCATCACTGATTACGAAAACGACGCCTACCGCATTTACGTCAACGCAGACAAGAAGGATGTATGGGCCAACCCTGGCCAATCGTTCGGTGATGTGCACATTGCGGTTGACGCCACCAAAATCGGCGGCCCAGACGACAACGACTTCGGCGTACAGTGCCGTTACCAGGATGTAGGCAACTTCTACTTCTTCATCATCAGCAGTGATGGCTATTACGGCATCAGCAAGGTCGTCAATGGCGAGCAACAACTCATCGGCATGGAGAAACTCGATGCCAGCGATGCCATCCTTCAGGGCAATGCTACCAACCACATCGAAGTAGAATGTAAAGGCGACCGGTTGACCCTGTGGGCCAATGGCGTTGAACTGCATTCCGTGCAGGACAGTGATTTTGCCACCGGCGATGTCGGCCTGATGGCCGGCACTTATGACATCGTCGGCACCGATATTTCTTTCGACAATTTCGTCGTTACCCAACCCTAAAGCATGAAGATTTACCTGGACACCATTGGCTGCCGTCTAAACCAAAGCGAGATCGAGACCTTTGCCCAACAGTTCCGCGCTGTTGGGCATGAAATCGTCGCTTCTCCAGAGCAAGCCGATCTGGCAGTCGTCAATACCTGCGCAGTTACCGCGCAAGCCGCGGCCGATTCGCGCAAAACCATTCGTCGAATTGCGCGCGCCGGGGTGGATGACATTGCCGTTACCGGCTGCTGGGTGACGCTGGAACCCCAAAAAGCGCGCGCCATCCCTGGGGTGGCGCGCGTGGTGTCCAACGACCACAAAGGTGGTCTCGTTTCCCAAATTTTGGACCTCCCCCAAGAGATCTTCGACCGAGAACCGCTGGTGCGCGAGCCATTGCCCGGCGCACGCTTACGCACACGCGCCTTCATCAAAGTGCAAGATGGCTGCGACAACCGCTGTACCTTCTGCATCACAACCGTAGCCCGCGGGGCGGGGCGCAGCCGTCCGGCGGGTGAGGTCTTGCAGGATATCCAACTGGCCCTGGACGGCGGGGCGCAGGAAGTCGTTCTCACCGGCGTCCATCTGGGTTCATGGGGCAACGAGCTCAGCCCGCGCCGACATCTGCGTCACCTGATCGAAACCATCCTGACGCGCACCAACGTCCCGCGCCTGCGCCTGTCTTCGCTGGAACCGTGGAACCTGGATGCCGAATTCTTCGATCTGTGGCAAGACCGGCGCTTGTGCCGTCACCTGCACCTGCCATTGCAATCCGGCTGCAACGCCACCCTGCGCCGTATGGCGCGCAAAACCACCCAGGCTTCCTTTGCCGCCCTGGTAGAAGCC
The DNA here is from genome assembly GCA_020722405.1 of Anaerolinea thermophila. GTDB lineage: Bacteria > Chloroflexota > Anaerolineae > Anaerolineales > DRKV01 > DRKV01. The sequence goes on along the minus strand of DYKW01000107.1, from coordinate 2,829 downwards.
GCCCGCCAGGCCGCCCCCGACATCGCCATCACCACCGACCTGATCGTCGGCTTCCCCGGCGAAAGCGAGGCCGAATTTACCAAAAGTCTGGCCTTTGTTCAGCAGATGGCCTTCACCGGCGGACACGTGTTCACTTACTCGCCGCGCACAGGCACAGCCGCAGCGCGCATGCCCAATCAAGTACCGCACCAAACGCGCAAAGCGCGCAACGCGCGCATGAGGCAGGTCATCGCCCAAAGCGCGCAGCGCTACCGGATGCAATTTCTCAACCAAACCCGTCAGGTGTTGTGGGAAAGTGCGGTCAAATTGGGGCCAGATGGCTGGCAAGTCAGCGGCCTGACCGACAACTACCTGCGCGTGCAAGCCTACGCTCCGCAGCATCTGTGGAATCAACTCTCCAACGTCCGCCTGACCGCCCTGCACCCCGACGGTCTGGAAGGCGTTTTGCTGACCGAATGACCCATGTTGCGAGTCGGCACCGACCTGGTTGAAATCGAGCGCCTGGCGCAAGTGATTGCCCGCCGCGGCGAGCGTTTTCTGGCGCGCATCTATACGCCTCAGGAACGAGCAGAGTGCGGCAATAGCCTGCCCTCGCTGGCCGCGCGCTGGGCAGCCAAAGAAGCGGTTGCCAAGGCATTGGGCACCGGCATCGGGCCGGTCGCTTTCCGAGAAATCGAAGTCCGCCGTGGGCCACAGCGGGAACCCATCCTGCACCTGTACGGCAATGCCGCGGTGCTAGCCAACGAACTGGGGCTACAAGAATGGGCTATCAGTTTGAGCCACACCGAGCACTACGCCCTGGCAATGGTCACCGCGTTGTAGGTTGGTTAGTTAGGTAGTTAGGTAGTTTGATAGTTTGGTAGTTTGGTAGTTTAGGTAGTTTTGCATTCCGCATTCCGCATTCCGCATTTTGCATTTTGCATTTCGCATTTCGCATTCTGTACCCCGTCCACCGTCCGCTTCTCCCCCCCTTTTCCCTATGAACGACACCACCAACGCACATCTCACCGCTATCGGCTACCTGATCGGCGGCGGGTTGAAAGAAAACCTGCGCGTCCGGCTGACCGTTTCCTCACAAGACGTCCAGGAAGGCGCCTTTGTGGTCATCGAGAGCGGCAACTGGCTGTACTACGGCCTGGTGACCGACATCCAACTGGGCGCCACCGACCCGCGCTTTGCCGACGAACAGAGCGAACAACGCCTGCCGCCGGCCCTGGCGCAAGCCCTGCACGGACAAACCCTGTACGCCAACCTGGAAGTCCTGGCCACCCTCATGCTGGAACGTTCCCCAGAAGACCCTGAGGGATATACACGCTGGCGGGATGAAATCGAAGCCGGATTGCGCGAAGAGCCACATCCCTTGCCCATCAAAAACGTGCCCCCTCACCACGCTCGCGTGCGCCTGGCTACCGCGGGCGATATCGCCGAGATTTTCGGCAAGGAAGAAGAAAAAAACAAGGCCAATTTCGTCATCGGGCACACCCGTGAGCAGAAACATCCGGTACGCATCGATCTGAAGAAACTGGTGCAGCGTTCGGCGGGCATCTTCGGCGCTACCGGCACCGGGAAATCCTTCTTAACGCGCGTTGTCCTGGCCGGGCTGATGAAGCACAACGTGGCCTCGGTGCTGGTTTTCGACATGCACAACGAATATGCCTTCGATGACGTGGCCTCCGATACCGGCGCGAGCATCGCCGGGTTGAAAACCCACTTCAAGAGCCGCGTGCAGGTGGTCGGTCTGGGAGCAGGTGCCGATATCCGCGGCCGGCAGGCCGATTTCAACCTGGAAGTCCCCATGGAGGCCATTCACCCCGAAGATATCGAAATGCTGGGGCGCGAACTCAACCTGAAAGAGACCACCCCCACCACCCTGGCCGCGCTGACCAACACCTTCCACAAAGACTGGTTCCGCAAATTCCGGGCCATGAATCGGGAACAAATCGAAATCACCGACGAGAATGGCAAGACCAAAAAGGTTCCCCATCCCGATAGCGTGGCGGCCTGGGCCAATGCAAACGGCGTCAATGTGATGGCGGCCGAAGCCCTGCACGACAAACTGCGCCGCCTGTTCGATAAGCCCTACATCGTGGAAAACCCGGCACAAAACGGCATTGGTGAAACCATCGAAGCGCTGGAAGCCGGCAAGCACGTTATCCTCTCCTTTGGCAAGTACGAAAGCGACCTGGATTACCTGCTGGTCAGCAACCTGCTGACGCGTCACATCCGCCAGGCATGGGAAAAACGCACCAACGAACACCGCAGCCATGGCAAACAAGAGCCGCGTCCGCTGGTGATTGTGGTGGAAGAAGCCCACAAGTTGCTCAATAGCGAAATGGCCCGCCAGACCACCTTCAGCACGATTGCGCGCGAAATGCGCAAGTACTACGTGACGCTGCTGATTATCGACCAACGTCCCTCGCAGATTTACGATGAGGTCATGTCACAACTGGGAACCCGTATCTCCGGCTGGTTGGGGGACGATGACGACATCCGGGCGGTGCTCTCCGGCCTGGCCGGCCGGGATGCGCTACGCGGCATGCTCTCCCGCTTGCAGCCCAAAGAAGAAGTGCTCCTGCTCGGCTGGGGTGTTCCCATGCCCTTGCCGGTGCGCTCGCGCCGCTACAACGATGCATTTTGGGAAGACTTGCTCGGCAAACGCGCTGCCAAGCCCAAAGCCCCCGATGACCTGATCAAAGAATTGGGCTTTTAGAGTTTCGCTCGTATCATCTCAATACTCTGGGGCGTCTAAGCGTTTTTTACCACCAAGGCGCCAAAGTTGGGTGGTCAGGTAGTCAGCGAGCAGATGGTCAGCAAACAGCAGAGGCGGCT
>DYKW01000277.1 GCA_020722405.1 Anaerolinea thermophila | reverse complement strand
CAACTCAGACTGTGCTGGAGCAGGCGGAGGTCATTGCCAGAGATTGGGCGGGGTAGAATCCTTTCTCCGCCGGAAAAGCGGTCAAAGACCCCGCCGTGAAGATGTTATGGCGCAAGTCTGAGACTGATCCTACGTTTGGCTGTTTGCCGGTTGGCAGTAAAGAAAGGTAACTGCCTACCCATTTTTCGGAAAATGTGCCAAACTATCGCCGTGGCCACGAAACTGCTGGAAATAGAAGCCCTGCTTAAGCAGTTGGCTTCTCTGGAAGCCGAAGTCACCCGTCTTCGGGCGGATATTGCGCACTTGCAGGTCGAAAATACTCGCTTGCAAGCCGAGAATGCCGAGCTGCGGCGGCGCTTGGGGCTGAACAGCGGGAATAGCCATAAGCCGCCGAGCAGTGATGGATATCGGAAGAAGCGGGTGCAGCCGGCGTTGCCCAAGGGAGAAAAACGAGCGTCGGGTGGGCAGCCGGGGCACAAAGGCAAGACACTGCGCCAGGTCGAGAAGCCTGACCAGGTGTGCGTGCATTTGCCAGAGCGTTGTGCGATTTGTGGACGGGAGATTGCCGCGGGAGAGCCACACGAGGTAGTGAGTCGGCGGCAGGTGTTCGACCTGTCGGAACCCAAGAATGAAACAGGTCTTTGGTGGTATCACATTTCTAGTGGTAAATACATTTTCAAGAGATTCGATATGAACGTTCAAAGAACCATTGCCAAGAGATACACAAAAATGAAGTTGAAAGACCAAAAGACTGATTTTGAGTTTTGGCAAAGCCAAACATCGGGGCAACGTTTGGCAGCATTGGAACAAATTCGATCCGAATTTCATAGATGGAAATATGATTCTGAACCCCGATTTCAAAGAGTTCTTACGATTATTAAACGCACATGACGTGCGCTACCTGATTATCGGGGGATATGCGGTTGCATATCATGGGTATCCGCGTTATACGAAGGATAGTATCCTCAAAAAGAAGGGGAAACGTCCCGAAGGTTTCTTCAAAAAACTGGTTGAACCGC
>DYKW01000106.1 GCA_020722405.1 Anaerolinea thermophila | reverse complement strand
ACTTTCCACTTCCAACCTTCATGCTCTTTTGTCTTAGTGGTGAGATTTCTGTTGTGCACTTTTGTATTTATGGTGCATTGCGTGTTGAGTAGGTGACCACTTCGCAGGGCGCATTCGTGTTCAAAGTTTCACATTTTGTATGTGGCAGACGAATAGATAATCTTATTATAGCCTGAATACGCGGCGAATACAAGTACCATTGAGCATTCCGGGATAAGTGCAAAATGTTTATATCTGCTTTAGCCCCCCAGAACAATCATAGGGACGGGAGTAAACACCAGCACGAATACGAGCAATCCCAGTACGGCTAGTGCGCGTCGACGGTTGTCTAAAGGGGTAATTTGGTCCAACGGTTCGGCGTGAGCGCCACCAAACACAAAAATTAAGAAGGCCCACAACCACCAGCCGCTCCATATCCAACCCAGGGCAAACAGCACGACCAAAATGAACGGGCGCAAGCGGTCAACGCTTTTTCCTAGCAGCACGTAAAGCGCGTGTCCACCGTCTAATTGCCCCGCCGGAATCAGGTTAAGCGCGGTCACCAACAATCCGGCCCAGCCGGCCCAGGCCACCGGGTGGAGTAGCACGTCTTGGCCTCCCAAAGGGAGTGGTTGACCGGTAAAGAAATAGCGTAGCCAATAGGCGATAGGCGAAAGGCCACCGTAACTATGTGGCGCAGGGAGTAACTTTCCAAAGGTGACAAATTTTGCTAAAAGATAAAGTAACGAATTGCCTTCCAAACTGAGCACGCTCCCGGGCATTAGCAAGCGCGGTAAGGTGTCCAGGGTAGAGAACCGTAGCCCGATGAACAATACCGGTATGGCTACCACCAGACCGGCCAGCGGTCCGGCGAGGCCAATATCCAGCAAGATACGCCGGTTTTTAGGCGGCTCCTTCATTTGGATGAAAGCCCCCATCGTGCCAAAGGGACTGAATGGGAAAGGGATAAAGTAGGGCAGGGTGACGGCGGTTTTATGATGACGTCCGGCCAGATAATGCCCAAATTCGTGTGCCAGGAGGATAGCCAACATACTCACGGCAAACGGTAGTCCGGCACGCAACAACCCCCAAATGAATGTGCCCTGCCACAGGCCGTCCGCCGGCACCTCACCCTGGTAACCGTATAGCCCGCCGGCAAGCAACACGCTCAACACGGTGAGCAAGAACATCACAATGTTCACCCATGGATTAGAAGCGCGCGGTTGCACCGCACCCCGCATCAGGATGATCGTTTGCTGCCCATCATCCATACGAAATAGCGGTGTAACATCGTAAGGACGGAGTGCCTCGGCAAGCATATCGTAGGCCGCTGCTGAATCCATGTTCAGGCGGCCATGATAGCGTACAAGATAGGATGTCTCTGTTCCCCAGGTGATGTCTTCGATAACGAAGACGCGCTGCACCTGACTTGTCAGCAGCGTATCCAGTTCAAGCATTGGTGATGAAGCGTGAGGTGAATTCATAAATTTTTAGGAAGGTAGCGGGAGTGCATGGGAGTCGAACCCACCGCGGCTCGCAACGCGACCCGCCACCGGTTTTGAAGACCGGGGAGCCCACCGGGACCCATCCACTCCCCTGGATTAGTGTCGAGACCAAATTATACCGCATCCGTGATTGACGATTGACAACCCCACAACCCAAATCTCTGGGATTGCCTGTGGCTTCTCTACAGTCCCCGAAGAGGGATTGCATCCCGAGGTTTGGCAGCAGGCCCTCGAGGAAAATCCGTTGAAACAAACGCCCCCACAGGTGGTCACGATTCCCGAAGAAATCCTGGCCCTGGTGGAGCGTCGCCGGCAAGCGCGTCAGGCCAAAGATTGGGCTACCGCTGACGCGTCGCGGGAACAACTGATCGCCCTGGGATGGATGATACGCGGGCCCCTCAGGAACTCAAAATATCGCCCCGCTCATAATCTCAGCGCCTTGAGCAACGTTTCGGTGATGCGTGCCGTCGCCCCCCAGATAACTTCTCCATCGTAAGGCTCGAAATAAATAAGCGGAATGGTCATGCCGTTTGCAAAACTGCTCTCGCGCACTTGCTGGTGGGCTGGATCGGCCAGCCATTGTAAGGGCACGTGGAAAACGCGGCTGACCTCGGTGTGCGATAACCGTAACGGGAAGGGCCAGTCAACCTGAGCGACCACCGGCGTTACCACGTAATTGCTGATAGTACGGAAGAGTGGCAAACGTCCTAAAATGCGAGCCTGTTGGGGGGGCAGCCCGATTTCCTCTTGGGCTTCCCTCAGAGCGGTATCCTCAGGCGAAAGGTCTTGGGGATCCTGTCCGCCGCCGGGGAAGGCTACCTGTCCGCTGTGTAGATATCCATCGACGGCTGCGCGGCGAATGTATAACACCTGCCACTGGTGGTTTTGCCAAAAAAGCGGAACCAACACGGCGGCCGGGCGCATTGGCCGGTGTAAAATATCGGTTGGATAAGGGTTGATTTCCCCGCTTTGCGGGGCAGAGACTAGCCTTTGGCGGATGGTGTCTGCTGTGACGTTGTATGCAAATGTCATGTTAGGATTTCTCCATGTCGTCGTTGGGTGACGGGTTGACGGGGGCAAGTATAGGACGGGCAAAAATCAAAAAACCGGTATGCGCAACCATGCGGTCATGGGGCCGCAGGCGGCCTGGGGCGGGTTTGTAGTAACGCAATAGCACCTCGCACACGGTAGCGAATGCGAAATTGTGTTCATTCAGTGCATACAGCAAGTCGCTCACCTGGTTCGTTGTTGGTACCAAACTGCCGAAAAATCCGCCTGGTTTGAGCGCCTGTCGCACGATGGGAATATATGCCTCTGGTGTACGCACGTCCAGGAAGAACGCGTCCACATCACGTTCTTCGATGCCCTCGCCAATATCACCTAATTTGAAAGTTACGCGCGTTTCCAATCCCAAGTGGGCTAGATTTTTGCGCGCCAAATCTTGCATTGATTGACGCACTTCATAAGTGGTCACGTGCCCGTGGGGGCCAACAGCCCATGCCAGCGCGGTGGTCAACGCGCCGGAGCCGGTACCGGCCTCCACGACATGCTGTCCGTAACCGATATTCATGTTCAACAACAGAAAGCCGATGTCCTTGGGGTACATGATGGTCGTGTTGCGGCGCGTATTCAGTAGAATGTCGTGCAAACTGGGCTTAACGAGTAGGAATTCGTTGCCCAGGTGCGATTCGACGTATGTCCCAAAAGATTGTGTCAACAAATCATCGTGGCGAATAACCCCGCGATGGGTGTTCAACGTTTCCCCAGGCGTCAAACGGAAAATGTAACTGTCGCCGCGTTTACTCATTAACTGTACCAATTCACCGTTTTCAATCATAAAAATCCTGAATTCCCTAAGTTTGTTCTTTCCCTAGCCAGTACCCCAGGGCAAGGAATACCAGACTGACAAGGGTTGCCATGCCAAAATTAACCGCGCCAAAGTGCCAAAACATCCACCTCAGATAGCCTCCCAGGAAATGCCCAACCCAGAAGCCGCTCCATCCCAAGAGAACGTATAGCAACAACCGACCGGCATTTCCGCCGCGCCACAAATGAAAGAGCGTGCCGTACAGGATACCTACCAGGGAAAAAAAGAGAAAAGCAGGCAGTGTCATAAGAAGCCTCACGCATCACTTTTTGTGATAATGCCGCCGCCCAGGCAGACCTCGCCTTCGTAAAACACTGCTGCCTGACCTGGGGTGATGTCGCGCAATGGTTCGTCGAAACGTACATGCACACGATTCCCTTCCAGGGGGGTAACCGTCCCCCAGGCATCACGCGCCTTGTAACGGATTTTCACCAGCGCGCGGCGTGGTGCGGAGGGGGCTTGTCCGGCAATCCAGTTGACGTTTTCGGCCAGCAGGGCAGTGCGCCCCAACGCCTCACGATAGCCAACGATGAGCGCATTGCGGGCAGGGTCTTTGGCCAGTACGTAGAGCGCTTGCGGGGCGGCAATGCCCAATCCCTTGCGTTGACCAATGGTGTAATGCGGCAGTCCGCTGTGTTCCCCGAGCACTTCGCCATGAATATTGACGATTGGTCCGGGAACGCTTACGTGTGGTGCGTGGCGCTGCAAAAAATTGCGATAATCGTCACCGGCCAGAAAACACAAATCCTGGCTATCGGGGCGGCGGGCTACCGGCAGGTTGAAGCGCTGTGCCAGCGCGCGCACCTCGCTTTTGGAGATACCGCCCACCGGAAAAAGGGCATGTTGCAACTGCTCTTGATTCAGAACGTGCAGCACGTAGGACTGGTCTTTATGGTCGTCCAGGCCGCGCAACAAGCGTACTTTCCCATCAGATGCGTGTTCCAGACGGGCGTAGTGACCGGTGGCCAGGTAGTCGGCGCCCAGCGCCAGGGCATGTTGCAACAGCAGCCCAAAACGGATGTGCCGGTTGCATTGCAGGCAGGGGTTGGGAGTCACGCCTTGCGCATAGCCATCGATAAAGGTGCGCACAACGATGCGCTCATAGAATGTCTGGCGGGCATCTATGGCGTAAAAGGGAATATCCAATTGCCCGGCGATGTAACGCGCGGTGTTCATGGCATCAACCGTACAGCAACGGTTTTCGTTTTCCTTGCCCGTTTCGCTCCACAAGCGCAACATCATGCCAATGACGCGATACCCTTGTTCTTTGAGCAAAGCCACACTGACGGAACTATCCACGCCGCCGGACATGGCGACAACAACGGTAGGAGAAGTCATTTATTGGTACCGGTAATTTCACCTGGTGGCGAGTTGGCGTGCTCGCACCACCAGGGGAGGAAGCGTTTCGATAAAGCGTTCGATGTCCTGTGGGCGCGTATCCTTGCCTAGGGTGATGCGCAAGGAACCGAGAGCCCATTCGCGTGACAATCCCAGGGCCAGCAGCACCTCTGAAGGTTCCGGGTTTCCCGTCTTGCAGGCCGATCCCGAGGAGCAGGCAAATCCCGCCATATCCAGCAGTGTCAGCAGAGTATGCCCGTCCAAGCCGCGCAACACAAAACTGGCGTGGTTGGGCAGACGCTCTGTGGGGTGTCCTGTCAGACGGGCATCGGGGATGCGTTCGAGTACTTGTTCGATGAGATAATCGCGCAGGGGCTGTAACTGCGCAGTGCGCTGAGCGTGTTCTTCTTGCACCAAGGCAAAGGCGCGGCCCATCCCCACGATGTAAGGGACATTTTGTGTGCCGGCGCGTAAGTCGTATTCCTGGCTGCCGCCGGTTTGCATGGGGAGCAGTGGGGTGCCGGCGCGCACGTACAACGCCCCAATCCCCTTCGGGCCGTAGAACTTGTGTGCGCCCAGGGAAAGCAAATCCACATTGAGCGCATCTACGTCGATGGGTAGGTGAGCGGCATATTGTACCGCATCGGTGTGGAAGGGAACCCCTCGCGCCTGGCACAAGTCCCCAATGGCCGCAATGGGATTGAGCGTACCGATTTCGTTGTTCGCGGCCATCACCGAAACCAGGGCGGTATCTGAACGCAGGCGCGCAGCCACGTTTTCCGGCGCCACCCGCCCAAAAGCATCTACCGGCAGATACTCGACTTCAAGGCCGAAGACATCTGCCAGTTGCCGGGCTGTGCGGCTTACGGCGTGGTGTTCTACCGGGCTGATGAGTATGTGATTGGCCTTGCATTGCTGCCGGGCTGCAAAGGCCGCACCGCGCAGCGCCAGGTTATCGCTTTCGCTGCCGCAGGCCGTGAAAATGACCTCATGCGGCTGTGCCCCCAGCGCCTGGGCAATGGTGGTACGAGCCTGTTCTACCGCCGCCTCGGCTTGTTGTCCAAAAGTGTGTATTGAGGAAGGGTTGCCGAAGAATTGACTGAAATAAGGCTGCATGGCGGCCAGCACACGCACATCCACCGGCGTGGTGGCGGCATAATCCAGGTAAACTTTTTCATTCATGCCAGTGATTATATCCTAACTGGCGCCCGGCAAGACCGCCGGATAGCCGAAATCATTCAGATGCGTACAGATGATGCAGAGTGTTGAATCATTTTCTGCATCTCCATCGAATTTTCGATCTGTCGGTTGAGATTTCCCTCTATACGCAAGCGTTTCAGGAGCAAGATCAGTTTAGAAGCCAAATATCACTGCGAGTAAAGCCACAGCATGCCTAGCGTTGCTCAAACCGAAAGAAACAGATGAATTTCTTGTTGTAGCAGAGGCGGCTCCCATGCCGCCGGACACCGGGCACGGGTGACAGGCTGAAAGCCTGTCTTACTCGCTCACGGGCAACAGGCCGGCTCGTAGGGGCGAAATATTTTTCGCCCCTACCCACACCGCCGGGGATGGCCGGGCATGGGAGCTGTGCTAAAACAGAACGAAACGGGTAAGTTTCTTAGTGGCCAATTGCACAGGT
>DYKW01000105.1 GCA_020722405.1 Anaerolinea thermophila | reverse complement strand
GTGGTGAACTCCAGATTCTCTGCGTTCTCCGCGGGCTCTGCGGTAAACAGATACCATTTTTTCATAAAGTGAGTGTGCATCTCGCGGTATAATTGCGAGCAAGGCTATCCCCCTACCCGTCAAGGCGCAAAGGCAGGTGTCAGCATTCAGCATTTTGCATTCTGTATTTAGTGAGCCACCCAACTACCCAACTATCCAACTATCCAACTACCCAACCATTTAACTACCTGTTAGAAAACGCTCAGACACCCCAAATTATCGAGATGACACATCGAAAGACCATGAATTTGTAGCGGAGGCATTTATCCCTCATGAGATACATCACGAAAGTTTTGGTAGTACTCCTGATGGCGCTTACCCTGCTGAGTGCTCCCTGGCAAGCCGCGCACGCGCAGGATGGGGTGCATTTCGGCACGCTGGAAGTAGACCTGTGGCCGGAATACGATAAACCCCGGCAGACTTTGGTCATTTACCGCATTGATTTATCCGCCGATGTGCAACTGCCCGTCTCGCTTACGGTGCGCATTCCGGTCGCGAGCGGAATGCCCCATGCCGTGGCCGAAGCCCAGACCGCGGGAGATACCCTCTTCAACTTGCAGTACGACACCCGGCAGGATGCGCAGTGGGTGTATGTCCAGTTTTTGGCCAGTATGCCGCATGTGCACATCGAATATTACGATCCGGGCATGACGGTGAGCGGTAACCGGCGCAGCATTACGTATCGCTGTCCGGGGGATTACCCGGTGGATACGTTGGTTTTGCAGGTGCAGCAGCCACGCACTGCCAGCGACATGCAATTGGCCCCGGCGCTTGGGCAGCCGCAAACCAATCCTCAGGATGGCCTGACCTATTATGTCGCTTCCTTCGACTCTGTAAAAGCCGGCGATACCTTTGAATTGCAGGTCAGTTACCAGAAATCCGATGATGCTTTGAGTATCGAAGGGTTACAGGTTACGCCATCTGACAACACCCAACAGGCAAGTTCGGCCTTTGCCTGGACAGACGTCCTGCCCTGGGTGTTGGGTACTTTAGGGGTATTGTTGATTATCGGCGGCGGGGTGTGGTACTGGCGCGGCAACCAATCCCCTGAGCAACCTAAGAGACAAAAACATAAGCGAGCAGCCAAATCCGACCTCAAGGTTGGTTCTGGGGACACGGGCGGAGCGATATATTGCCCGCAATGTGGTAAACGCGCCGATGAAGGCGACCGTTTCTGTCGTGCTTGTGGCACGCCGCTGCGTCGTGATTAGGCGTCAAATATCATCAGGCTGATGTGCCTTAAGCGGTCTCCTGTCTCAGAAGGCCGCTTTTGAGGTTGTGGAACAGTAATAAGTGCGCTCAAAATGTGACAAACTTCCGTAGTTTACTCTTCTCCGTCACCTATCATCTCAACCTGGCCGGATTTTCAGGATACATTAATTTTTGTGTGTCACAATAAAAACCGTGATTTTCTGTAATTGTCTACATGATGATGTCACTTTGCAACGCAAAACTGTCAACACGAATTACACGAATTGGGCGAATTTTTCTCCAATCTGTGTCATCTGCGCCATCTGCGGACGAATTTTCAAAGCCAGGTAGTCGGTTGCGATGCTTAGCAAATCTTCATTTTTAGGCCATACCCTGCCATTCGGGTTTGCGACCATCTATTTGAAAATCCCAATCCACAATCCCAATCCAAAGGAGTTCCCGTTACGGAGGTTGGGATGGTTCATTTCCCACCGGAAATAGATTGACACTTTTGTGCTGGGGTGAAAACCCCCACCCCCGGCCCCTCCCCCAAATTGGGGGAGGGGAGAACTGTAGCGGGGTGTTTTTGGGGCACTTTGTGCCCCAAAAACACCCCGGGAAGCATCTTTCTCCCCCCCCTTCCCTCAGGGAAGGGGGGGATCAAGGGGGGATGGGTGAGAGCACATCAATTGATTGTAAGTGTTTACAGATTTCTGAACCATGTACGGAGGTTTTTATGGAAAACAAAGCAAATCGTGCCAAATTTATCATCGGCGGTGTTTTGATTGTGGCTGCCATTGTCTATCTGATTGTGTCTTCCACACGCGCCAGCGCCCAGTACTTCCTTACCATAGATGAAATGCTGCAACGCGGTAGCGAAGTCGTGGGCCGCGATTTACGCATTTCCGGTGCTGTGATTGGTGATACCATCCAGTACGACCCACAAGCCCTTACGCTAACCTTCGAAGTTGCCAGCGTGCCAGGCGATAATGCCGAAGTCGAAGCCCAGGGTGGGTTGGCTGCCGTGCTGCATCAAGCCGTTATCGACCCAAACCGCCCGCGCGTCAAAGTGGTGTATAACGATGTCAAGCCCGACCTGCTGCGCGACGAAGCGCAGGCCATCATGACCGGTAAACTGGGCGAAGACGGCATTTTCTACGCCGAGGAACTGTTGCTCAAATGCCCAACCAAATACGAAGAAGCCGTCCCGCAACAGACCAACCAATAAAACCGGTATCCAGGAGTAAAAACGCATGTTAGTAAACCTTGGTTATGGGGCTGTGTTTATCACAGCCCTGCTGTGTCTGTATAGCATCGGCGCTGCGGTGTATGGTGTGCAACGCAAGCAAGCCGTGTGGGTAGATAGCGCCCGCAATGCCATGCTGTTGATATTCCCTTTGCTTTCACTGGCCGCGTTGTCGTTGGTTATCCAGTTGGTGACAAGCCATTTCGAAGTAGCCTTCGTGGCCGAAGTCACCAGCCGTGCCATGCCCACCTACCTTAAGGCTACGGCCTGGTGGGGAGGGCAGGCCGGGTCTCTGCTTTTTTGGGCCTGGTTGATGTCAGCCTTCACCTCTGCAGTGACCCTGCGTAAGTGGGAGCGTGACCGAGAATTCCTGCCCTGGGTCATCGTGGTGGGGATGGTCACCTTAGGGTTTTTCCTATTTCTCATCCTGGCTTTTGAAAATCCCTTTGCCCGTTTGTGGGCTTTGCCCTCTGGGCGGGTGGAAGCGCACATGTTTGCGCCCCAAGGCGCTACGCTCTTCATCCCGCGGGATGGCAATGGCCTGAATCCCCTGTTGCGGCACCCCGGCATGATTATTCACCCGCCGATGCTGTACTTAGGCTTTGTAGCCTTCGTCATTCCTTACGCCTTTGCCATTGCCGCTTTGATCACCGGTCGCACCGATGACCGCTGGATTCGTCTGACGCGTCGCTGGGCGCTGTGGGCCTGGCTTTTCCTCTCCTTGGGGCTGATTTTGGGTGCCCGTTGGGCTTATGACGTCCTTGGCTGGGGCGGCTACTGGGGCTGGGACCCGGTGGAAATCTCGGCCTTCATGCCCTGGCTCTCCGGCACTGCCTTTGTGCATTCGGTGATGATTCAAGAAAAGCGCGGCATGTTGAAGCATTGGAACATGATTCTCATCATCACTACTTACGCACTGGTCATTTTTGGTACCTTCCTGACGCGTTCCGGAGTGCTTTCCTCCGTACATGCCTTTGCCCAAAGTGAGATTGGCCCGGCCTTCTTCCTCTTCATCGGCTTGACCTTCCTGGCTTCCATGAGCCTGCTCTTTTGGCGTTGGAATAGCCTGAAGGCCAACAATCAGATGACCTCCTTCCTCTCGCGGGAAGCCCTGTTCATGCTCAATAACGTGGTTTTTATGGGCATTCTGGTCATCTGCTTTTGGGGTGTCATTTTCCCGCTGATTTCAGAATTGGTGACCGGCCAAAAAGTGACCGTCGGCCCCCCGTTTTATGAGCGTGCCACCGCTCCCTTGTTTGTCGTCATGCTGCTCTTGATGGGAATCGCGCCGCTTTCAGCCTGGCGACATTCGACGGCCAAAACGCTGGGACGCGCCATGTGGAAGCCCTTTGTCGTCTCCCTGTTGGCGCCCATCCTGGCATTCGCGGGGGGAATCCGTTTGTGGGCGGCCTTACTGACGTTCTGGCTGGCGGCCTTCGTAGCCGCGGTCACGCTGTACGAGTTCTGGCGCGGGGCGCAGGCGCGCAGCCGTCGGCACGCAGAACCCTTGCCGGTGGCGCTGTGGAAACTGGCCGGGCGCAATCGGCGGCGTTATGGTGGCTACCTCATTCACCTGGGCGTGGTGCTGATGTCTATTGGCATTATCGGCATCGAAGTTTTCCAGACCGAAACCCAACGCACCATCCCGCAGGGTGGTGAAATCACCCTGGGCGCGTATACCATGAAATACGATTCGCTGGCGATTTTTGATACCGCTGACAACCGTAATGCCGCTCGTGCAGTGGTGAGTGTGTACAAAAACGGGGAATATGTAGGCGAATTGCACCCCCGGCGCGATTTTTTCTACGACTCTCAGCAATCAATGACCATCCCCGGCGTGCGCAGCACGTGGGAAGATGACTTTTACGTCTTGCTCGTGGATTGGTTGCCGGTGACTGCCGAGGGGGCGACCTTCAAGGTCTTCCATAACCCGCTTGTCAATTGGGTTTGGTTTGGCGGCCTGGTCTTCATTCTGGGAACGTTGGTGGCGGCCTGGCCGGAAAGAGAAACCGAATCGGCTGCTGTGACGGCCTGGCAACCCGGTGGGGTACACGCTACAGGAGATTGAACTGTGAAACGTTGGCTTTGGATTTTACCTATCCTACTTATTGCCCTGACTTTTGGTGTGGTTACTGCGCAGGCACAGAGCGGCACGCCGCACACACCCACCGATGACGAAGTCAATGCCGTGGCCGGTCAGTTGTATTGCCCGGTATGTGAAAACATTCCTTTGGATGTATGCGGTACGCAAGCCTGTGCCCAGTGGCGTGATTTGGTTCGAGAGAAACTATCCCAGGGCTACACGGCGGATGAAATCAAGGCCTATTTTGCCGAACAATACGGTGACCGGGTATTGGCCGAACCGCCGCGCCGCGGTCTGAACTGGCTGGTCTACATCCTGCCGCCGGCCTTCATCCTGGCCGGTCTTTTCATCCTCTTCCAGGCCTTTCGAACTTGGCGCATTCCCGAAGCGGAACAAGCCCAAGCCTCACCGCCGGTGCCTGAAGTGGGTGATGAATACTTGCGCCGTTTAGAAGAAGAATTGAAAAAGCGCTAACGAAATGCGAAAAGCGAAAAGCGAAATGCGAAAAGCGAATTGCGAAATGCGAATTGCGAATTGCGAATTGCAAAATGAGAAGTGAAAAATGCCCGAACAAAACTTGAACCCTGCGACGACAGATGTTGCACAAATAGAAGCATCTCAAGGACAACGCCGCCTGACTTTGGGATGGGGCTTGGCCTTTCTGGCTGTGCTGGTGCTGCTGGTGCTAATCGCTTTGATGCTCCGCCGCACGCAACAAGGCCCCATTGGGATTGGTGATCCTGTGCCCGATTTCACCTTGACGACTTTCGAGGGGCAGCAAATCCACCTTTCCGATCTGCGCGGCAAAGTGGTGGTGCTCAATTTTTGGGCTTCGTGGTGTATACCTTGTGAGCAAGAAGCCGCCGGTCTGGAAAGTGTCTGGCGCCAATACCAGGATTCCGGTCAGGTTATCTTCCTGGGAGCCAACTACGTAGACACCGAACCGGAAGCCAAAGGTTATCTGGCCAAATTCGACATCACTTACCCTAACGGGCCCGATCTGGGCACGCACATTTCCCAAGAATTTCGCATTCGCGGGGTGCCGGAAACCTACTTCATCGACCGGGATGGCAACCTAGCCTATGCGCAGATTGGCCCCTTCTCCTCGGCGCAACAAATCAAGGCGATTATTGAGCCGTTATTGCAGAAATAGCGAGGTGCATTCATGGATATCGGTTCAATTTTCCTTATCCTGGCATTGACGATTCTCGTGGTGTTGTTTGTCACGCGTCCCTTTATCACGCGTAATTCCCGTGTGGTGACATCCGCTGAACATGAAATTTCATCCTTATTGGCCGAACGTGAAGGTATCTTGCGCGCCCTGCAAGAATTGGATTTCGATTATGCGTTGCAGAAAATCCCGGAAGAAGAGTATCCCCAGCAGCGGCAGGCTTTGTTACTGCGGGGCGCAGAAATTTTGCGCCGTTTGGATGCGTTACAACCCGCACAAGACCAGAAAACTGCCAGTGCTGGAGATCGCCTGGAAGTTGCGATTGCTGCCCGGCGACGCGCCATTAAGGGGGACGATGCCAACGACCCGCTAGAAGCCGCCATCGCGGCCCGACGACGTGCCCGCAGCGAAAAAGCGGCTGGTTTTTGCACCCAATGTGGAGCACCTTTACAGCGTGGCGATAAATTTTGTCCCAAGTGTGGAACCCCGGTTACTGGCTAAGGGGTTGTCCAAAATTTAAACGCAAAGTTGCAAAGTCGTAAAGTATCATCTCAAAAAGAAGAGGAAACGTCCCGAAGGTTTCTTCCAAAGCCTGGTTGAACTGCTCAAACCTTCAC
>DYKW01000104.1 GCA_020722405.1 Anaerolinea thermophila | reverse complement strand
CCCCGTGAGATGGGCGTAAGACAGGCTTCAGCCTGTCCCCTGTGGGGTGGGCGTAAGACAGGCTTCAGCCTGTCCCCTGTGGGGTGAGCGTAAGACAGGCTTCAGCCTGTCCCCTGTGAACTCCCCTACCCGACTGTCCGGCGGCGTGGATGCCGCCTCTGCCATTCCTTAGCGTCTCAGCAACCTTCGTTAAGGCTTCGGGATACCCCAAAATTCGAGAAGACACACGCAAATAACATAAAAAAGGGCTAAAAATGAGGGTTACTCTCTGTCCAAAGCCCCTTAATCCCGTATAATTCAACATTATATGCCTACCCATCGTTGCACAACCAAGTTCACAATATCAACCCACAAAATAGGAGGTGCTATTGGCCTGATTTGAAACCGGTTCTATCCCCAATTCCCCTATCCTGTTAACCTATCCTTTCACAACTCAAACTAAGGAGGAAGAAAATGCAACGCAAATTACTCGTTCTCTTTGCCTTACTGATGGTCTCTGCCCTGTTGGTGACCGCGTGTGGTGGTGGTGGGGTGCAAACCCAGGCCGCCCCTGAAAAAATCATTGAAACCGTGATTGTAACGGTTGAAGTCCCCGCAGCCGGTGGCGGTGAAGCTGCTCAACCTGTTGTCACAGGCAACACACTGCAAGCCGTCAAAGATCGCGGTAAGGTGGTATGCGGCGTAAACTCGTCCGTTCCCGGCTTCGGCTTCCTGAACGAAGACGGCAGTTTTTCCGGCTTTGATGTTGACTTCTGCAAAGTGTTGGCCGCCGCCATCTTTGGTGATCCTAACAAGGTGGAATACCGCCCGGTGACCGCCAAGGAACGCTTCACGGCCCTGCAAACCGGTGAAATTGACGTCCTAATTCGCAACACCACCTGGACACTGACCCGTGACACCGAACTGGGAACCAACTTCACCGCCACCACTTTCTACGATGGGCAAGGCTTCATTGTAACCAAGGATAGCGGCATCACCACCCTGGAAGACCTGGACGGCGCCACCATCTGCGTAGGTGCTGGCACCACCACCGAACTCAATCTGGCCGATACCTTCGCTGCCCGCGGGCTGAGTTATACCCCCCTGGTCTTCGAAACCGCCGATGAAGCCACCGGTGCTTACGAAGAAGGCCGCTGTGACTCCTACACGACGGACAAATCTGGTTTGGTTGCCCGCCGCGTCGTGATGGCCGATCCTTCGGCGCACGTCATCCTGGAAGAGACCATCTCGAAAGAGCCGCTCGGCCCAGTGGTGCGCCACGGTGACGACCAGTGGTACGACATCGTCCAATGGACAGTGTACACCACCTTCCTGGCGGAAGAATACGGCATTACATCCGCCAACGTAGATGACATCAAAGCCAGCACCGAGAATCCCGACATCAAGAAAATGCTCGGCCTGGAAGGCGAAATGGGCGCCAAACTCGGCCTGAGCAACGATTGGGCTTACAACATCATCAAGTATGTCGGCAATTACGCCGAAATCTACGACCGTAACCTCGGCCCAAACACTCCCACCTACATTGAACGCGGGCTGAACCAACTGTATACCAACGGCGGCATCTTGTACGCTCCGCCTATCCGCTAGTTTTTCGTCCCGTCTCACCGGTGCGGGAAGGCAAATAGCCTTCCCGCACCAGGTTATTACTTTACCCTGGAGATCTGTCCATGAGCGTTCACAACGCTGAACAGCCCACCATCCCCTTTTGGCGAGACGAACGTTATCTGAATATTTTTGCGCAAATCCTGGCATTTGTGCTGGTCTTCGGCGCGCTCTACATCCTGTGGAGCAATATGAACCGCTCGCTAGAAGCCATAGGATTGCCGCTGAGTCTGAAATTTCTGAAACTAACAGCCAGTTTCGATATTGGGGAAAGTTTAATCAAATATACTCGAGAGGACACCTATCTGCGTGCCTACCTCGTTGGTATATTGAACACCATCCAGGTATCCGTGCTAGGCATCATTTTCGCCACGATTTTGGGCATTATCATCGGTGTAAGCCGCCTGTCAACCAACTGGATCCTCAACCGGCTGGCAACAGGCTACATAGAATTATTCCGCAATATTCCGTTATTGGTTTTCCTGATTTTCTGGTATCAAGGGATATTTCTCAAATTTCCCGATGTGCGTAATGCCATTGCGATTGGCCATATTTACCTCAGCAAACGCGGTGTCGCTTTTCCATGGGGCATCCCCACCGAGACCTTCCGTGCTTACCTTTACATTTTGGCCGTCGGGCTGGTGATTGCAATCATTGTTGGTATCATACTTTACCGTCAAGGACAAAAAACCGGGCGTATGCCCATGTTCACGTTATGGGCATTGCTCACCTGGATAGGCATTGGTATCCTGGGTTGGTTTATTCTGCCTCAGGCGCCGCTGAGTTGGACCCTGCCACAATTGCCTGAAAAAGGCTTCAATATCACCGGCGGCAAGGTTTTCTCCCCTGAATTTATGGGATTACTCTCTGGGCTGGTGTTGTACACCGCCGCGTTCATCGGAGAAGTGGTACGCGCCGGTATTCAGGCCGTCTCAAAAGGGCAGGTGGAAGCCGCGCGGGCATTGGGGTTAACCGGTTTCGAAGCCCTACGCCTGGTGGTCTTTCCCCAAGCATTACGCGTTATCATCCCCCCGCTCACCAGTCAATACCTCAATTTGACCAAGAACTCCTCCCTGGCAATTGCCATTGGCTACCCGGATATCGTACACGTCTACGGTACGATTATCAACCAAAGCGGACGTGCGGTGGAGATGACCGCTATCATGATGGCGACCTACCTGACCTTTAGTTTGTTGACCTCGGCTTTCATGAACTGGTACAACAAACGCATTCAACTGGTGGAGCGGTAACCATGACAACTTTACACTCTTCCAAAAAATTTTTACCGCCCCCTTCAGAACGTTCGACAGCACTGGGCTGGGTCATCAAGAACTTGCTGAATACCTGGTACAACGCCCTGTTGACCATTGTCACCCTGGGAATTATCTTTGTCGTACTGCGGAGTAGCCTAATCTGGGCATTCAGCGCCGCCCGTTGGGAAGTCATCCCCGCCAACTTGCGCTTGTTCCTGGTAGGGCAATATCCCAGCCAGATTCCAGGCGAGAATGACCAGGTGTGGCGCCTCTGGCTCGACCTGTACATCCTGGCCGGCATCATCGGCTTATCGTGGGGGGTATGGGTACGGCGACGCGAAACGGTAGCCGGCGTTTTGCTCGGCTTCCCCATTCTCATTGCGTTGCTGCCTTTTTCATTGTCCGTGCGCGCCTTGCTGGTCGGGCTATCGGTTGCAGGGTTGATTTTCTGGTGGCTAGGGAAACGTTGGGCAAGACGTCTCCAACGCGTAACTATCAGCCTGTGGATTGCCTACTTCCCGGTGGCGGTACTTTTCATCAGGGGCTTCGGGGCAGAAGAAGCCGCTTTCATGCCCAATGTGCCCACCCGTTTTTGGGGTGGTTTGTTGCTCTCAGTGCTGCTGGCCATCGTTGGGATTGCGGTATCCTTCCCAATTGGCGTCGCGCTGGCAGTGGGACGACAATCGAGCCTGCCCATCGTGCGCTCATTCAGCGTCCTGTACATCGAATTGATTCGCGGCGTGCCACTCATCAGTCTATTGTTTATGGGACAGATCATGCTGCCGCTTTTCCTGCCACAAGGTGCCAACCCCGACCGCATCATCCGTGCCATGGTAGTAATAGTCATGTTTGCCGCGGCTTATCTTGCCGAGAACGTACGCGGTGGCCTGCAAGCCATCCCCAAAGGGCAATACGAAGCGGCCTACGCGCTGGGCTTGAACGGCTTTCAAACGATGGTTTTTATCGTTCTGCCGCAGGCATTACGCACCGTCATTCCGGTGCTGGTGGGACAATTCATCACCCTGTTCAAGGACACCAGTTTGGTCGCTATCGTTGGGCTGCTCGATTTGTTAGGCATCGCTCGCAGTGTCATTGCCAACCCCAAGTTCATCGGCACACAACGTGAAGTCTTTCTTTTCATCTCTCTGTTCTACTTCGTGCTCAGTTATGCGCTATCCTACACCAGTCGCCGTTTAGAAGCCGCGCTAGGTGTCGGAGAGCGCTAAATCTTGGAGGAACTCATGAGTAATCAACCGCAAATAGACGGACACAACCCCATTATTATTTGCCAGGATGTCCACAAATGGTATGGACAATTTCACGTATTGCGCGGCATCAATATGGAAGTGCACAAGGGTGAGGTGGTGGTTATTTTCGGCCCATCTGGATCGGGCAAATCCACCTTCATCCGCACCATCAACCGCCTGGAGGAGCATCAACGCGGGCAAATCATTGTAAATGGCATCGAGTTAACCCATGATGTGCGCAACATCGAGGCAATCCGCATGGAAACCGGCATGGTCTTTCAGCAATTCAATTTGTTTCCCCACCTGACGGTGATGCAAAACATCACGCTAGCCCCCATTCAGGTACGCAAAACCAGCAAAGAGGAGGCCGAAGCCACCGCTTTGGAACTACTCAAACGCGTAGGCATCCCTGAACAGGCCAAAAAATACCCCGGTCAACTCTCCGGCGGACAGCAGCAACGTGTAGCCATTGCCCGTGCTCTGGCAATGAAACCGAAAATCATGCTCTTCGACGAACCCACTTCCGCCCTTGACCCCGAAATGATCAAGGAAGTGTTGGACGTCATGGTTGAATTGGCACAAAGTGGGATGACCATGTTGGTCGTCACCCACGAGATGGGCTTCGCGCGTGCGGTCGCCAATACAATGTACTTCTTCGATGAGGGGCAGATCATAGAGAGTGGCCCTCCCGAAGAGGTCTTCCACAATCCGAAAGAAGACCGCACCAAATTGTTCCTATCTCAGATTTTGCACCACTGACTTGTTTTTCCAATCCAAAAGCGAAAAGACAGGAGAGCGCGCCCCAACACGGCGCGCTTCTTTATTTTTAGCGTTTGTCGTAACGTATCTGTTTACCGCAGAGCCCGCGGAGAACGCAGAGAATCTGGAGGGGCGACCGGTCGGTCGCCCGTACTTCACCACCCGGCGAATGCCATCCTTCAGGCAGGACCCTGACATTGCAGTTGATCAGCAAGCCCACCTTGCAACCAGAAAGCTTCAGGTAGGAAAGCAACTGAGCCTGATGAATCAGCATCACCTCGACAATGACCGCTTCTTCGACGAGAAGGTCCAGGCGGTAGCCACAATCCGGCTTGCCCTCCCGATAGACCACGGGCAGGGGTTTCTGTTGTTCCACCTTCAGGCCGCGTTGGGCCAAAAGTCAGACAGGCTTCATACGCCGACTCCAGAAGGCCAGGCCCCAGAGCGCGGTGCACTTCAATAGCGGCACCGATCATGCTCTCCGTGATCTGGTCAAGATTTTCCCGTTCTGTCATCTCAGCGCTCTCTGCGTTCTCAGCAGTAAACAAATACGAACGCCAAAAGGCCCCGCGCCATTGAGATGACACACCCCAACAGCCTACCGGAACAAGTCCTTTTCTTTGGGGCGCAACAGGTCTTGCAAACGGCCTTCGCCCAATGGATAAGGGAAACCGCGCACGTGCACGACCGGCGTGCCTTCGGCGGCCTGTCCCATCATCAGACTGGCCGCGGCGGCCAATTCATCGGCCACGCCCACCACGGTGACGCGCAGTTCGTAGCCGAACAAATCCTTCCAACCACGCTCGTCCATCACGGCCGGCAAACCGCTCAGGCCAATCGTCACGCCAACCGTGCCCTCACGCCAGGCGCGCCCATGCGAATCAATGATGGATACGCCCAACCGGACACCTGCGGCGGCTTCCAACCCGGCACGGATACGTTGCGCCGAACGGTCAGCGTCTTCGGGCAGCAGGAGATACCACAAATCTTCAGGGCGAGCAGACGATTGACTCGCCGGGGCGACATTGGAATGGTCAATGCCGGCATTGGCGCACACGAAGCCCAGTTTGTGCTCCACAATCACCAGGCCGGGGCGCACCCGCAGCACTGCTTTGCTCTCCTGCAGGATGAGTTCGCAAAGCCGCGGGTCTTTCTCGCTTCGGGCAGCCAGTTCCAGTGCTGCGGGGGAGGGCGTCACATCCGCCAGGTTGACCAGCCGTCCTTCCGCTTTGCTGACAACCTTTTGGGCAATAACGAGGATATCATTTTCTTGCAAAGTCAGGTTTGCATCCTTGCAAGAGGTGAGTATCAAATCCGTCAGGTCATCGTCGGGGCGGATGAGGGGGATATTAGGGAGAGGGGTGAGGGTAAGTTTGTCCACGGATACTGAAGATTCTTTATCCACAGATGTCTCAGATTACACAGATTCTTTGTTCTTTATCTGCCTCATCTGTGCAATCTGTGGACGATTGACTTCCGGGCGGCAAAAACAATTTGTCACCCAG
>DYKW01000276.1 GCA_020722405.1 Anaerolinea thermophila | reverse complement strand
CCCTTTGGGGGTGTTGGGGCGGGGGCGTTTTTCCTGCACTGCGGGGTTGGCTGTCGTCGGGGGCTGTGCTCCCTGGAAAGGGGTGGCGGCAAAGGTCGGCAGGGCATAAAACAGGCCGCTAACCAAGGCTGTCAGGACAATCAAAACGATGGTCTTCTTACTCATGGTTGTACCTCCGTGTGTGGTTTTCGGTTGGCCTGGGCTGTCTCCGTTGAACGGGCTACCCTCAGGCCAACCGGAGTGGGATTTATGTGCTCATTGTAAGAGAATGGTGCAACCAAAAGTTAATCGCCGTGTAAACACCTTGTAAAACGAAGCGGCTCATAGCACCAATTCTTCGCGACCGTGCAGCAGGTTTTGCATGCGTTCGATAACGATGTCCAGGTGTTGGGGTTTGTGTACAAAATCCAAATCGTTGCTCTGGATGGTGAGCACAGGACACAAATCGAAGGTTTGCAGCCATTCGTCGTAAAAGGTATCCAGCAGCGTCAGATACTCGGCGGTGATGCCGCTTTCCATGCCGCGTCCGCGCCGGTGGATGCGCTCCATCAACACCGGTACCGGGGCTTTGAGGTAAATCAACAAATCGGGCGGCGGCAAGGTGCGGGTGACCAGATCGAACAATCGACGGTAGGCATTGTAATCGCGCGCACTTAAATTGCCCATGTGGTGCAGCACGCGGGCAAAGATGTAGGCGTCCTCGTAGATACTGCGATCCAGGATGGCCGATTGGGGGAGCGTGGCCATTTGAAGATGTTGCTCGGCGCGGTGTCCCAGAAAGAAAATTTGCAGATGGAAACTCCATTGCCGCATATCCGTGTAGAAATCAGGCAGGTAGGGGTTATCGTCCACCGATTCGAAGGCGGTGCGCCACCCCAGCCGTTCTCCGATGCGTTCGGTGAGGGATGTTTTGCCGGCGCCGATGTTGCCGGCGACCAACACCAGGTGTTTGCTCATGTTGCGCTCCTTTGGAGTGAGAAGTTGCCATGAAAAAATGATTTTCACCACCAGACATGAAAATCTATTTT
>DYKW01000103.1 GCA_020722405.1 Anaerolinea thermophila | reverse complement strand
CATGAAAAAATGATTTTCACCACCAGACATAAAAATCTATTTTCAGATCAGATACTCAAAAAGAAGGGGAAACGTCCCGAAGGTTTCTTCGTCAGGGTTCTGAAGGATGGCATTCGCCGGGTGGTGAATGACTTTCCAGATTCTCCGCGGGCTCTGCGGTAAACAGATACGTCAGAGCATTGAAATGCCTGGTTGACGACTACGGGATATCGTGATAAGACCACAATTGTGGTATCCTTTTCTTTCGACATCTTGTCTCTGTCTTGGAGTGAATGAATGGATTGTCCTTATGAGCGATTTTGAAATACTTTATCAGGGTTTCGATGCCCCCATCGCGGCCCTCGATTGTGGACGCAAATGTGCGCCGTACAATGAAGGCGGTATTCCTTTTTGTTGTGATACTCGCCATGCCGTGCCGACGGTTTACCTGGAAGAGTGGGCTTACCTGTCCTCCAAGACTGATTTATGGCACCTGTGGCAGTCAGATGACCCACAGGAAACTGTACACCTGCAGGCAGAAACGCCCGATGGGCAGGTGTTGGTTGCTTGTCTGGGACATACCGCCTGCCAACGCAACTTTCGTTCCTTGACCTGCCGTGCTTTTCCCTTTTACCCTTACCTGGATTCCCGGGGAACGTTTTTGGGGCTGTCGTATTACCTGGAATATGCCGACCGTTGTTGGGTAGCAAATAACTTGCAGGTGGTTACCCCTACTTATGTCCGGCAATTTGTTACTACCTACGAACGTATTTTTGTGCATTATCCTCAAGAGCACGAAAATTTTGCGGCGCATTCGGCACATACCCGCCAGATTTGCTTCCAGAAGCGCCGGCGCATTCCGTTGATTCACCGTAATGGAAGGGTTTACCAGATTAGCCCACGTTCCGAACGTTTGCGGTGCGTTCATCCCGCAGATTTGCCTCGCTATGGGCCGTATAAGATCGCGGCTATGCTGCCTTTTCCCGATGAGGTCTGACTTGGCTGAGTTCACGCTTTCCACACAACGCCAGTTTAGGAGAAGTACCCCCGCGCGCTGGTTAGTACAGCACGTCTTGCCCTATTGGTATCTGGTGCTTATGATGCTTGTTGGCGCCTTTGGCAATGCTGCTTTGGCGGCTGTTGTGCCGGTTTACATTGGACGCGCCTTCAGCGTAGCGCTGGCACATGCACCGGATGCTGCGCAGCAAATGCTTTCCCTGGCGGTCTTTGTGGCTCTTTCTCAAGTGGTGCGCGGTGTGTTGCAACTAGGGCGTAATTTTGGCGCAGAACTCATCGGCCAAAACCTGGAGCGTGATATCCGCGATGAACTGTATCTCAGTTTGCTTGGCAAGAGCATGACTTTTCACAGCCTGCAGCCGGTGGGAGATACCATGGCGCGTGCCATCAACGATGTGCGAGAAGTCAACCTGATGTTTAGCCCTGGGGTTAACCTGGTCATTGGCTCGGCCAATTTCTTGCTTATGCCGTTTTTGCTTGCCCCGCGTTACCACCCGGCTTTGATGCTTACGCCAGCGCTGTTCATTCTGGGGTACGCGTTGGCTTTGTGGCAATATCTGCATGAACTGAGCCCGGTTACTGATGAGGTACGTCAAGCTTTTGGGTATCTCAACACCCGCCTGAGCGAAGCCCTGGATGGCGTAGAGACGGTGAAAGGCGCGGCGCAGGAATACCATGAGATTGGGCTATTCGAGCGTAATGCCCAGCGTTTTCGGAATGCTTTTGTGCACCAGGGAGATATCGAAGCCCGTTTCATTCCTTTGCTTCTCATGGGACTGGCGGATGCGGGTGGATTGTTGCACGCCCTTTATCTGTTCCGGCAAGGTGCTTTGCAGGTGGGGGATGTGGTGGCCTATTTCGGATTGCTCCAACTTTTCGGTTTTCCGACCTTCGTTTCGCTGTTTGCGTATTCACAGGTCTCCTCTGGGTTGGCTGGTGCGCGTCGCATCTTGGAACTTATCAGCCGTGAAAATAATCTGGACCAAAACCTGGAGGGATATGCCGCGCCCCTTCAGGGGTCGGTGGAATTTCGGGATGTCTCGTTTGCCTACCCCGATGGTGAGCGCGTTTTGGACGGTATTTCCTTCCGCGTAGAACCCGGGCAGACGGTGGCCATTGTTGGCCAGACTGGCGACGGAAAAACCACGTTGACGCGCCTGATCAACCGCATCTATGATACGGCCTCCGGACAGGTGTTGGTGGACGGTGTGGACGTGCGCGATTGGCAACTTGAATCGCTGCGCAGCCAAATCTCTTTCATCGAGCAGGATATTTTCCTGTTTTCACGTTCCATTGCCGAAAATATCGCTTTTGGCCGTCGTGATGCCGGCCGTGAAGAAGTCATTGCGGCGGCTAAGGCCGCACAGGCGCACGAATTTATCCTTTCTTTCGAAAACGGTTATGATACGATTATCGGAGAACGCGGCGTTACCCTCTCTGGTGGTCAGCGGCAGCGTTTGGCGTTAGCGCGCGCTTTTTTGACCAGTCCGGGTATCCTGGTATTGGACGATTCTACCAGCGCCATCGATAGCGCCACAGAAGATAAAATTCAACAGGCCATCGCGGCCGCCTCGCATGGACGCACCATGTTCATCATCACCCATCGCCTTTCACAAATCCGTTGGGCGGATATCATTCTCGTCATGCGCAAAGGTCGTCTGACGGCGGTTGGCACACATGATGATCTGATGCGCACTTCTCCGGCTTATCGGCAGATTTTTGATACGAACTGATTGCTATGAGTTTCTTCTCTGGATTAGATACAGAAGCCTACGACCGGCAATATACCGACCGTCAGTTGATAAACCGCATGGCGTCCTATTTTCGCCCCCATGTGCGCCGTTTGGGAGTAGTCAGCGCCTTGGTGGTTTTATTGGCATTGAGCGGTGCTGCGCTGCCCATTGTGGTGGCGCGCGGTGTGGACGCTATGGCTGCCTCCATGGACGCAACACTCATGTGGTTGCTGGTTGCCGTCGTGTTGGGTACCGGCATCATCAACTGGGGCGCAAATTGGCTCCGCCGCCGGATTACGCAACGCATCGTTGGCGATGTAATTTTAAGGTTGCGTGCCGATGCCTTTCAGGCTGCGGCACATCACGATTTGTCGTTCTACGACCGTTTTTCCTCCGGCCGTATTGTCTCGCGTATTACCTCGGATACTAACGAGTTTGGGCAAGTGGTCGTGCTGGTGACCGACCTGGTTGCGCAAATCGTTCAGGCCGCCATCTTGACGGTTGTCTTGTTGCGCACCGAGTGGCGTTTAGCGCTGCTTTTGTTTGCTTTTTTGCCGGGTGTTTTCCTGCTGGCTTTGGGCTTTCGCTCCCTAGCCCGACGTGTGACACGGCGAGGCATGCGGGCGATGGCAAATGTCAATGCGGCCATCAAGGAGACGGTCAGCGGGATTGCAGTGGCGAAAAACTTTCGTCAGGAGGCCGGCATTTACAATGAATTCGATGCTGCTAATTGGCAATCTTTCCGCGTCAACGTTCAGCGTGGCTTCGTACTTTCGTTGGTCTTTCCTACATTGAACGCTGTTTCGGGCATTGGGACCAGTATTTTACTGTACGTAGGAGGGCGGCAGACCCTGGCAGGGACGATTTCTGTTGGCGACTGGTATCTCTTCCTCAGCAGTTTAGAGCGCTTTTGGTTCCCTATTCTGAATCTATCCTCCTTTTGGGCGCAAATTCAATCCGGGTTATCGGCTTCTGAACGCGTCTTTGCCCTGATGGATGTCAACCCGGCAGTACAACAGCGTGATAACCAGCCGGTAGAGACGGCATTGCGTGGCGATATCCGCTTTGAAAACGTTGATTTTCGCTATGCGGGTAACGAACCAATTTTAGAGAATTTCAACTTGCACATTTACCCTGGTGAAAGCATTGCCTTGGTAGGGCATACCGGCGCGGGTAAATCTTCGATTGCTCGGTTGGTGGCACGTTTTTATGAGTTTCAGGCCGGACGTATTCTGGTGGATGGCCGGGATATTCGTTCGTTAGATTTGCTGTCCTACCGTAAACAATTGGGCATTGTGTCACAGTCACCATTTTTGTTTTCTGGTACGGTGCTTGAAAATATTCGCTATGCCCGCCCCCAGGCCTCAGCGGAAGAGATCATCGCCTTGGCGATGCAGATTGGCAATGGCGAGTGGTTGGAAACACTCCCCAATGGACTGGAAACCGAAGTGGGCGAACGCGGTGGGCGGCTTTCGATGGGGCAACGCCAATTGGTCGCATTGATGCGTGTATTGGTGCAAAGGCCGACTATTTTTATCCTGGATGAGGCCACAGCCAGCATTGACCCCTTTACAGAGAAGCAAATCCAGCAGGCGCTGGACCTCATTTTGCACAACACGACCAGCATTTTGATTGCGCACCGCCTATCTACCGTCAAGGCCGTCGACCGTATTTTGGTGCTAGATCACGGGAAAATCATCGAAGAAGGCACGCATGAGCAGTTATTGCAACGCGAAGGCGGACACTATGCTGCTTTGTATAACACTTACTTCCGACACCAAAGCCTGGAATATGTTGAGCAACGTGGCGCCTGGTTGCGGAAAGGGGAGACATGAGCACTTCGACGGTTCCTGAAAAAAGCCCACATCCTGGAATAACCTTGTCTTTGCGTCCTGGACATCCAGATTTTCTGGATTTACCTTGGGGGTATGCCTTGGCGCAATGGCTGCAACACTCCTCGCGGATACAGGATTTGCCGCGTGGTCTGTCGCGCCATGCTGTCGTTTTCGTGCGTTACGACCGGCGTTTGTATGCCGTCAAAGAATTACCGATTGGGGTGGCTGAGCATGAATATGAGATGTTGCGGCAAATGGAAGAAGCCCGCCTACCGGTTGTCGAGCCGGTTGGACATGCCCACATCCAGCGTGAAGGGAGTGAAGCCAGCGTAGTTATTACCCGCTATTTGGATTATTCTCTGCCTTACAGAACCTTGTTCATAGACCCTGCAATGCGTGCTTATCAGGATTCTTTGCTGGATGCTATGGCCGGCTTGTTGGTACAGTTACATTTGGCGGGAATTTATTGGGGAGATTGTTCACTTTCTAACACCTTGTTCCGCCGAGATGCCGGCACGTTGCAAGCCTATTTGGTGGATGCGGAAACGGCCGAAAAGCATGAACCACTGATGCCCATTATGCGCTTTCAGGATTTGAAGATTATGCAAGAAAACATCAGTGGAGACCTGGCCGATTTGGGGTCTTCGCGTTTGTTGCCGGATGGGTTTCTGATTTTCGATACCCCCCGCTCGATTTTGGAGCGCTACCAACGCTTGTGGGAAGAGATTACGCGTGAGGAGGTTATTGCCCCGGACGAACGCTATCGCATTCAAGAGCGCATTCGGATGCTCAATAGCCTGGGTTTTTCTGTAGGGGAGTTGCAAATTCGTCCTACCGAGGAAGGGGATAAGTTGCGGATGCGCGCTTTGGTTGTCGACCGTAATTTTCACCGTGAGCATTTGCAGCGTCTTACCGGCCTGGAAGCGGAGGAGCAGCAGGCTCGTAAGATTATGAACGAAATTCGGGAATATCAGGCAAGTATGGCACAGCGCCTCAATCGTAGCGTGCCGTTGAATGTGGCGGCTTTTTCGTGGCTGGATCAGGTCTATCGGCCGGTGTTGAATCGTTTGCAGGATTTTATTGCTACGAATAATCTTTCACCGGTGGAAACCTATTGCCAGATTTTGGAGCACAAATGGTATCTTTCGGAGCAGGCGCGGCGGGACGTGGGTCACATGGCAGCAGTGGAAGATTATGTGCACCGTTTCTCTGCCCGTGAGAACAAGTCGTCAGCCTGATGCGCAGCTTTGATGTTCCCAGGGCAACTCTCCGTCGGCTCGATGGCACAATCTTCGTCAACGGGTAGGCGTGCCATTGCTTTGGTAGAGACGCCTGCTGCACCGTCAAACGAACCCGGTGGGTAGTTTCGCCGGGCCGTCAACAATGGGGGCTACGGTACACAGCGTTTGCAAAAGTCCTATTGAGGATTTGTCTGAAATCTACTCCTTTTCTTGGAGGGATTGGATAGTGTAGAGACAGTGTTCTTGTTTCACGCAAAGTCGCTAAGACGCAAAGGCAGGTGACAGCCTTCAGCCTTCAGGGGGCAGCTGACTACCAGATTACGCGACTTACACGACTAAAAGCGTGATTTTTTTGCTTCCTGATGCCTTTGCGTTGCCTTTTCGACGCTGAAGAATCAACAAATCGGGAAGTTTTTTATAGACAAACCCTAAGTCTGCCATGAGCGATGGCCTGTTGACTCAAGAAACGCGAACAATAATTTACCCCCCAACCTTTTTAGTGGTTAAAGGATAATATTAGTGCTTGAGAAAACTGCTTTGTAGCAGGCCTTCCAGCCTGTCAGTCGTCTGGAAAGCCTGCTCTACAAGATAAATTCTCAGGTACTGAATATCAGTAGATCGAAATGTGTGGTGAAGGGGTTGCCAAAAAAGCCATTTTGA
>DYKW01000275.1 GCA_020722405.1 Anaerolinea thermophila | reverse complement strand
CTAACGTTCGCCATAACCGGCAGCGAAAAGCGGGGCGACGAAGGAGCGCTGCTTTTCGCTGTCCGAGTTGATGGCGTTGTTATGCCTATAAGTCAGAGGCCGCTTTCTTGGCGTTCTTTTGCCGGATGTCGTCCTCAATCAGCTCCTTCATCTTTCGCACCTCCTGCAACGCAGGCGTAAAGGTGTACGTCAACGATGTACTTTGCTGATTGCCGAAGCCGAACGTATTCCGATTTAGGACGATATCGACATTGCCATCCCGATACTTGTAATCTTGCTGAAATCCCCTCCCTTGGGGAGATGCAGCACCATACTTCGTGTCCAATGCATCTTTCAGCGTTTTAAAGGTTTCCCCAGCATCGGACCAAGTTACAGAAATTTCATACAGCTTCTTGTCGGGAGCGAAGCTGAGCCACGCCTCGCGAACAGAGCCAAATTTATTGAATCGTTCGAACGACGCCACCTTGATCATTGGGAGGTCGCCACCGTATCCCTTGTAGCCGTAATTGTCTTCGTACCGCGCCCCAGACTTTTTCAAGGAAGCGATAACTTGGTCTCGGGTCTGATCTCCAAGCCCCAGCCCAAGATATTCGGCAGCGTAAGCTGAGCTAATTGCGGAAGCGGCAAGGAGTATACCCGCCGAAAAGAAAGTAACGATTCTAGAATTCACTCTATTCTCTCCTTCTGAGTTTACGTAATATCTACTTCGCCCTAGAGTCTCTCTGCTCCCCAACGTACACGCAGAAAGCGGAATTGTACCCATTGAAGGCCACCGAGTAGTTGAAGTCACAGAAATGCGCTGGGTTTTTCGTCGCAACGATGTCACCCTTCTTGCAGATGCCACCCAGCCCCTCTACAAGCGAGTCATTGTCCGCTCCTAGGCATGCCTGCCCCGTAGGGGCCTGCTCGTAACACCCGGCGAGTGACATTGCGACCATGCCGATCAAGATGCTTTTCTTCACCGCTCTTTCTACCTCCCTTTGTTGGCATAACGTCCAAGGTAAGGGGCTGGCTGGAAGCGGGCGAAGCCCGCTGTAAGCCAGT
>DYKW01000274.1 GCA_020722405.1 Anaerolinea thermophila | reverse complement strand
TCCGTGCGGGGAAAGAGCACGAGGGAAAGTACGAGCGCGCACCAGAGATATGTATAGGGATCGGTCAGAGGCCGAAGGACCACGGGATGGGTAGGGACGACGGCAAAGGTGAAGGAAATCCTGTCGAGGAGAAACCTTACGGCCGGAAAGAGATTAACGACCGCAAGCCCGGCAACGAGCACGCAGAAGGGGAAGAGATCCCTGAAGGGCATCCGCTCCCCTCGATCCCCCCTCTCAGATGAGATCCATACGGCGAACATGGCGGCAAGCCCCCCGCACATGGCAGCGAGCGACATCCCGACCGTCCGGGCCGTGCCCCATGCGGCAGCGCCGGAGACGAAACCGAGAAGGACAAACCCCATCCCCCGCCGCGTCATGAACCCTTCTCCGGTCACTAAGGGAATCGCTGCTGCCAGGAGCACCGCAGCCACAAGCGAGATCCCTGCGACCGGATCGGCGAGGGCGTCCATTCCGATCCCTGTCACAAGGGAGAGGACCCGCACGATGACCCCCGCAAAGGCGAGGGTCATGAGTCCCGCATATCCCTGGATGGAAAGGGTGGCGGATGCGGACGGAGAGAGCCCTGTTGCCTTAAGCATGGGGGCGAGGACGGGCTCGGCTATGACCCCCACCCCCTCGAGAAAATTCCCGGCCCCGATACTCAGAAGACCGACCTGGGAGCCACTGGCCCTTACCCGTCCGCTCAGCCAGGTCATGACCCGGCCAAGGCTCCCCGTATCGGAGAGGACGGAGGATAGGAGCATGCCCGCATACACGGCAAGGAGCAGGGGCAGAGTGGTCACGACACCGTCGAATGCGGAGAGAATGATGACGCGCACCGGAGTCTCGAAGACGGCTACGCACAGAAACGAGGTGTAGAGAAGGCCGGGAAGGGCAATGGCAAGGGCCGATCTCCGCCCAAAAAAGGCAAGCCCGAAAACGAGGAGGATGGGGCTACACGCGAGGAGAAACCGCACGCGGAACCCTCAGCTGATCCCGCTGAAAAAACCCGATCTGCGGTGTTGCTTCAATTTTCCAGTCACTG
>DYKW01000102.1 GCA_020722405.1 Anaerolinea thermophila | reverse complement strand
ATGAAAAAATGATTTTCACCACCAGACATGAAAATCTATTTTCAGATCAGATACGATTCAGGGATTGTCGCAATCGCGGTAGAATTTACCCATCGTTGCAGTTTGTATCGCCTTGTGTGGCTCAATGACCGAAAGGAGACATACGCACATGAAGAGAAAATGCCTGCTGTGTGTCGGAT
This sequence comes from Anaerolinea thermophila, assembly GCA_020722405.1. Classification (GTDB taxonomy): domain Bacteria; phylum Chloroflexota; class Anaerolineae; order Anaerolineales; family DRKV01; genus DRKV01. Next base: position 6,335 of record DYKW01000102.1, on the reverse strand, counting down.
TGTTATTCCTCAGTGCCTGTAATTTACCGCGTGAAACAGTCCAACCGACGTTGCAGGTGGTTGCTGTCCCCTCAGTTTTTCCTTCCCCCACGGTAACGCCGCTCCCCCCTTCCCCAATGGTAACCGCCTCCCCAACGGCGACCACCCCTCTACAACCTTCGGCCACCTTCACCGAGACGCCTTCCCCTACAGTTACCCCCACCCCCAGCGTCACCCCCACCCCGACATTTGCCTTCCCGCAGGCCATGGTCAACAAGCAGTCCCATTGTCGTTATGGCCCGGCAAAGGCCTACCTGCACGCCGCCGACTTGTATCCGGGCGATGTCGGTCAAGTGTGGGGGCGCTCTGCACGTAGCACCTGGTTATACGTGCGTTTCGACAAGTTGGACTATGCTTGTTGGGTAGCCCCCTCCGTTGTCGATGTGCAGGGGGACATCAGCACGTTGGTCACGCAAGAACCGCGTTTACCGGTCTCGGTGCTTTACCCGCCCCCTGCCAACGTGCAGGCGCTACGCGCCGGAAATCAGGTCACCATCTCCTGGGATGTGGTGCCGATGACCGAAGACGATGACCGTGGCTACATGCTGGATATTTATGTCTGCCAGGGTGGCGCGTACATCTGGTGGCCGGTTTCCTTTGAAAACCAGTACACCACCCAATACACCATCACAGATGAACCCGGTTGCCCGGCGCCTTCCGGCGGTAAATTGGCAGCGGTCGAGAAACACGGTTATACCGATTGGGTAGAAATTCCCTGGCCGGCACCATGAGACCCAATGTTTTGCGTTTCTTGATGAACGTTTGGCCGCCTTATCTGGGCGCGGGTATTCGAGTGCGAAAATTTAGCCCCGATTACCGTGAAGTGTTGGTAGAGATGCCGCTGCGTTGGTATAACCGCAATTACGTAGGCACGCACTTTGGCGGTAGTTTGAGTGCCATGACCGACCCTTTTTACATGCTCATGCTGATGCACAACCTGGGGCCGACATATACCGTGTGGGACAAGTCGGCCACTATTGAGTTTATCCGCCCAGGGCGAGGGGTTGTGCGGGCGCACTTTGTGCTGGATGCAGCCCGGGTAGATGAGATCCGAGCGGCGTGTGACGATAGCCAGCCGCATTTCCCGGAATTTGAAGTTTCCATTGTAGATGCCCAGGGAGAGACTGTAGCGCGAGTGCATAAAACGCTGTACGTATGCCACAAAGTAACCCCACCATGGATTTGCCGCTGAAGGTGTTCCCAATCAATGCGGTTATACCCGTAGGGCAGGCTTTCCAGCCTGCATGTCGGCAGACAAGACAAAGGCCGGCTGTGTTACACAGCCGGCCTCGTTTATACCATACCAGGGGATGTTCAGGCAGCGTGCTTGAGCGCAGCCTGGGCAGCCGCCAGACGGGCAATCGGCACGCGGAACGGTGAGCAGGAAACATAGTTGTTGCCTGCAATGTGGCAGAACTCGATAGAGGCAGGATCGCCACCGTGTTCACCGCAGATGCCCACTTCCAGTTCGGGGCGTGTCTTGCGCCCTTCGCGGATTGCCCATTGCATCAGGCTGCCGACGCCATCGCGGTCCAAGGTCTGGAAGGGATTTTGGGGCAGGATACCCTTTTCCACGTAGGTCAGCAAGAAGGAGCGCTCGGCGTCATCGCGCGAATACCCAAAGGTCATCTGGGTCAAGTCGTTGGTACCGAAGGAGAAGAACTCCGCGATTTCGGCGATTTCGGCAGCGGTCACCGCGGCACGCGGAATTTCAATCATGGTGCCAAACTTGTACGTGAAGGAGACGCCTTTCTCGTCCATGACCTGCTTGGCGATTTCTTCCAAGCGGGGTTGGATGGTCTTCAACTCATTGATGTGACCGGTGAGCGGGATCATCACCTCGGGTTTGACGGTTGCACCTTTGAGGGCGGCATCCGCGGCCCCTTCGAAGATGGCGCGCACTTGCATTTCCACGATTTCCGGCATCACGATGCTCAAGCGGATACCGCGCATCCCCATCATTGGGTTGCTTTCGTGCAGGGTGCGTATTTTGTTGAGCAATGCTTCTTTCTCGGCCAGCCCTTCGGTCTCACCTTTGACGCGCATGGTGATCACTTCTTCCAGCAACGCCTCTTCGGAGGGCAAGAACTCGTGCAGCGGTGGGTCAATCAAGCGAATGATGACGGGGAGCCCATCCATGGCCTCAAATAGACCCTGGAAGTCCGCGCGCTGATGCGGCAGCAATTCGTTCAACGCAGCAGTGCGTTCCTCGCTGCTCTCTGCCAGAATCATGCGCTGCACGGTAGGCAAGCGTTCCGGCTCAAAGAACATATGCTCGGTGCGGCACAGCCCAATGCCTTTGGCGCCATACGCACGGGCACGGCGAGCATCGGGGGGGTAATCTGCATTAGCCCACACCTGCAAACCGCGGGTCTGGGTGCCATCTTCGAGTTTGCGGATGCCATCTTGGGCGGCAATGTCATCTGCCCAGGAGAGCAGGGTCATTAATTCGGTTTGCTCTTCCAGTTTCGGGGCGATGGAGGGAATTTTCCCGACGAAGACTTCACCGGTGGTGCCGTCTACGGAAATCCAGTCGCCTTCTTTGACGGTGATACCGTTGGCGGTGAAGGAGCGGCTTTCCTGTTCGATTTGGATTTCGGCTGCACCAACCACGGCCGGGATGCCGAACTGGCGAGCAACGACTGCCGCGTGCGAGGTGGCACCGCCTTCGCTGGTCAGGATGCCTTTGGCGGCAATCATGCCGTGCACGTCATCCGGCTTGGTGAAAGGGCGCACCATGATGGCGTCTTGCTTTTCTTCCTTGACCATGCGTTCGGTGGTGTCGGCGTCGAAGTATGCCCGCCCAACCGCTGCACCGGGAGAAGCGTTCACGCCGGTTGCAATCAGTTTCCCTTCGGTCTTGGCCTTTGCTTTGGCTTTTGGGTCGAACTGTGGGTGTAGTAATGTATCCACGTTCTCGGGGGTAACACGCAGCACGGCTTCTTCCTTGTTGATTAGCCCTTCTTCGGCCATATCCACCGCGATCTTGACGATGGCTTTGGCTGTGCGCTTGCCGTTACGGGTTTGTAGCATCCACAGGCGGCCATGCTCAATGGTGAATTCTACATCCTGCATCTCGCGGTAGTGTTTTTCCAGTTTTTCGGTGATTTCAATAAATTGCTTATAGGCATCGGGCAGTTCTTCGGCCATCTTCTCGATGGGTGACGGGTTGCGGATGCCGGCTACCACGTCTTCACCCTGTGCGTTGAGCAGGTACTCGCCCCATAGTTTCTTCTCGCCGGTGGATGGGTTGCGGGTGAAGGCCACACCTGTGCCGCTATCCCAGCCCATGTTACCGAAGACCATGGTGACGATGCTGACCGCGGTCCCCAGGTCGTGGGCGATGCCGGCGTGATTACGGTAGTCGATGGCGCGTTTGCCATTCCAAGATTTAAACACCGCTTCGGTTGCAAGATGAAGCTGCTTGATGGGATCCTGTGGGAAATCGAAGCCTTTGTGTTGCTTGACAACCGCCTTGAATTCATTGATGAGTACTTTCCAATCGTCGGCGGTCATATCGGTATCGGTTGTGTAGCCCTTGGCTTTCTTATACTTGTCCAAGGGATGCTCAAAGGCTTCATCGTCGATGCCCAAAACTACCGAGCCAAACATCTGGATTAGGCGGCGATAAGAATCGTATACGAAGCGGGCATCATTCGTTAGGGCCACCATGCCTTGGGCAGTTTCATCTGTCAGACCGATGTTGAGCACGGTATCCATCATACCGGGCATGGAGAATTTCGCGCCGGAGCGGCAGGAAACCAGCAGCGGGTTCTCGGGATCACCGAATTTTTTGCCGGTTTGTCCTTCGACGGCTTTCAGTGCTTCCAATTCTTGTTCCCACATGCCTTCAGGGAACTTCTCGCCGCCCGCTAGGTAGGCGTTGCAGGCTTCTGTTGTTACGGTGAACCCAGGGGGCACCGGCACGCCGATGCGGGTCATTTCGGCCAGGTTAGCGCCTTTGCCGCCCAACAATCCGCGTACTTTATCCCACTCACCGCCGACGTAAGCCTCGGCTTGATCTACTTCTTTGAACAGATAGACCCATTTTTTGCTTGTCATAAAAAACCTCCAAAGTGTGTGTCTTTTTACTAGAAAAGATATATGAACATCATACAAACAGCGCCATAGGCGCTGAGTATGGGCTTGGCATAATGTAATGGCTTGACCTATAAACTACCCTCAAGTTTACCATGAAACACACGAAAGGCAGCAGATACAGCGTCACGGTTTGAAGATTATTTTTGTCGTATCTGATCTGAAAATGGATTTTCATGTCTGGTGGTGAAAATTGTTTTTCATGGCGACTTGGGGATGGCGGCACACCGTCCCGCGAAGTACCCGCAGGGTGAAGGTTTGAGCGGCTCAACTAGGCTTTTTGAGGAAACCTTCGGGACGTTTCCCCTTCTTTTTGAGATGATACTTTTTGTCGTTGGGTTGAGTTTTTGTGGTGCACTAAATTGGCTACTAAGCCCTGAAGACGCCAGGGAGAGAGAGAAGACAACCTTCTTCGAATTTGGCAAACATCATGGTTGGTCCGAATTTGTTGGCGTTTTTTATCCATCCAGGAACTGCGTGAGCCGATTTGTCAAACCTTGCATCAGGCATTAGGGTATCGGAAAAACCTCTTCTTTCGCCAAATTCCCCTTCTATAAAATTGCTGCTGAAATATAAGCAAAACGTATCATCTCAACAACTTGGGGCGGCCTGGCCGGTTGTTGGAGTAAAATCCCATCGTGGGGACAGCGGTTTCTAGCCCGGCTCCTGGGAGCGCCGGACTCCAGTCCGGCGGTTGCTGCCGAGCCGGTGCTCGGCGCGCCCAAACACCCCCAGCGGGGATGTTACGGTGGGAGCAGGTTCAACAAAACCTGCGCCCCTATCCAACGGCATGGCAGTACCTTCTACTGTTCGCTGACCCACCTGACTGCTGACCATCTAACTATCCAACTAACAGCAAAACTGTTGACACAGCGTGTTAACCCCGTTATAATCCATCCGCTATTACCCCGGTGCCAACTGGGGTATCGTTGTGTTTTATCTTATCCCCCAACTTCCCCGCAGCCGGGCGTTTGGCGCGTGGTGATGTGGTGAAGTGAAGATTGGAGGTTTTCCATGACCTATGCGATTGTAGAAAGTGGCGGCAAGCAGTATCGTGCCGTCCCAGGCGAAACCATCGAGGTAGATCGCCTGTCGAAACAGATTGGCGACAGTGTGACTTTAGATGTCTTACTGTTGGCCGATGGCGACCAGGTTTTTGTAGGTGCGCCGTATGTGAAGGATGCAGTAGTAGAAGCCAGTGTAGTGGCACAGGTGAAGGCGCCCAAAGTACTTTCTTTCAAGTACACCCCTAAAAAGCGCATTCGCCGTCGCCGAGGACATCGTCAGGAATACACTCGCTTGCAAATCCACGAAGTTAAGGTAGAAGGATAGGAAGGCTATTATGGCACACAAGAAAGGTGGCGGCTCTACCCGCAATGGTCGAGATAGCCGAGGGCGGCGTCTGGGCGTTAAGAAATTTGGTGGCGAATTTGTTATCTCCGGCAATATTTTGGTACGCCAACGCGGCACCCGTATTCACCCTGGCCAAAATGTTGGCATGGGAAAAGACTACACGTTGTTCGCCGTAGCAGATGGTCAGGTTGTTTATGACGTCGTACGTGGGCGAAAACGCGTCAGTGTGCTGCCGGTAGAAACCGAATAGCACATGATTTGTCAAAAGGACTTGTTGTTATGAAGAAAAATATCCATCCTACCTACTACAACGATGCGCAAGTTATTTGTGCTTGTGGCAATACCTGGACGACTGGTTCCACCAAGAAAGTTATTCACACAGATGTTTGCTACAAATGCCATCCGTTTTATACCGGCGAACAGCGTATCGTCGATACCGAAGGACGTGTTGAGCGCTTCAACCGCAAGATGAAGGCCAAGGAACAGTATTCGGCCGAAAAAATTGCTCGTGAGGCTGCACGCGTATCCCCTGAGCGTCCGTTGGTGGAATTCGGTTTAGGCAAACGTGCAATTGATGCATTAGCCGATGCCGGTATTAAGAATGCCGGTGATGTACTTGCCAAACTCGAGCAGGGTGAAGACACTTTGCTGGAAATCTCAGGCTTTGGTCGCAAATCCCTGGCCGATTTAAAGAAGGCCATGCGTCAATTTGGCTACGAACTCCCCGAGACAGCCTGAAAATCCTCACGGCTGTTACACTTTAGGGTAAACTTACAGGCAGGTGTCGAAACCCGACACCTGCCTGTAAGTTTTTAGTGGTTCTATCTCGAAAACCATCTCGCTTA
>DYKW01000273.1 GCA_020722405.1 Anaerolinea thermophila | reverse complement strand
AACCGCTCCCTCCAGAGGCTCTCTTCCGGTCTTCGCATCAACAGCGCAAAGGACGACGCCGCAGGGCTCGCCATCTCCGACCGTATGGGCGCCCAGGTCCGGGGTCTCAACCAGGCCGTCCGGAACGCCAACGACGGCATTTCGCTGGCGCAGACCGCCGAAGGCGCCTTGCAGGAATCCACGAGCATCCTTCAGCGTATCCGTGAGCTTGCGGTCCAGTCCGCGAACGACACAAACACCGCCTCCGACCGGGTAAGCCTCCAGAAAGAGGTGGCCCAGCTCCAGAGTGAACTGAACAGGATCGCCAACACCACGGCCTTCAACGGCAAGGTCCTTCTTGACGGGACCTTCGGGAACGCCAAGTTCCACGTGGGGGCAGAGGCCAACCAGACGATCAACGTCGCCATGGGAGAGGCGCGCGCCACCTCCATGGGGGAGAATCGGCTCGTCAATGAGTATGGCACGTCATCGATAAGCGCGGCTGTATCTGCCACGACCAATAACGTCAATGCCCACATTCTGACCGTTTCCGGCTCTTTGGGGAGCGATACCATTGAGATAGGTCAGGATGATACGGCCCGCGCCATTGCGGAGGCCGTGAACGAGAAGGCGGATGCAACCGGCGTCAATGCAAGCGCCGTGACATACGCCAAAATCGACACTGTCGCCTCTGGAACCGTTTCCTTCACCCTTTACGGGCAGAACGAAACCGACGGCGTAACCGTCAGCGCCCAAATCGCCGATACAAACGATCTGACCGAACTTGCCAAGGCGATCAATGATGTCTCCGGGAATACCGGTATCTCGGCCGTCTTGAGTGACGACAAGTCCGCCATCCTGCTCGAGAACTCCGAGGGCTACGACATCACACTTCAGTCCGCAACTGGGTCTGCCGCTTTCCATCTGTACGGCGTCAAGGAATCCGGCTCCCATGCCACGGGAGAAGATTTCTTTAGCACAAATTCCCAGGTCGGCAACGTAACCGTCAATGCTGGTGTGTCGGCAACCGTGGGCGGTTCAGTCATTTTCTCTTCCGCCAAGTCATATACTGTAA
>DYKW01000101.1:1021-6675 GCA_020722405.1 Anaerolinea thermophila | reverse complement strand
CGCTGTTCGCTGTTCGCTGACTCCCGACTACTATCCGACTATCCGACTACCTGACTACCTGACTACTCTGCTGTTTGCTGACACTTGCCCGCCGACTATCGAACTATCCGGCGGCGTGGGAGCCGCCTCTGCTGTTTGCTGACACCTGCCCGCCGACTACCAAACTATCCAACTATCACCAAGGAAGAAACCCCATGCAACCTTGCTATGAGCACATCGAACGTCAGCGGCAAGCGTATTTGGAGGAGTTACAAGACCTGTGCCGCATCCCCAGTGTTTCGACCGATCCGGCACATCGCGCCGACATGCAATCGGCTGCTGAGTGGGTGGCCGAACGTTTGCGTCGCCTGGGTGCGCAGGTGCAAAGCCTCAATGTGGAAGGCAGCCACCCCTACGTGTCGGCGGAACTGGGCAGTGGTGAGCGCACCTTGCTGATTTACGACCACTACGACGTCCAACCCGCAAGCCTAAGCGATGGCTGGACAAGCGAGCCGTTCGAGCCACAGGTTCGGGATGGTTATTTGTATGCGCGCGGTGTAGCCGATAACAAAGGCAATCTCATGTTCCGCTTGCAGGCCATCGAAGCCTACTTGCAGACCTTTGGTGACCTGCCCTTGCGGGTGCGCTTCTTTATCGAGGGGGAAGAAGAAATCGGTAGCCCCCATTTGCCGGCCTTCGTACGAGAATATCCCGAACGGGTGCGTGCTGATGGCTGCATCTGGGAAAGCGGCCGCCGCAGTGACGAAGGCATTCCCATCCTGGAATTAGGGTTGCGCGGCATCCTGTACGTGGAATTACGGCTACGCGCCAAGAGCCGCGTACTGCATTCCTCCTGGGCGAACATCGTCCAAAGCCCGGCCTTAGACCTGGAACGGCGCCTGCACCAGGCCTTTCTCAGCCTAATTGACGCCGAAGGTCGTCCTTTCTTTTTGCGTGATTTGGTTTCCCAACCCTCTCTCGCCGATCTGGCCTTGCTGCCCAGAATCCCCTTTGACCCGCATGTTGCTTCCCAGGAGTATGGCCTCCCCCTGCTCCCCGGTCTGGACGGGGTGGAGGCGCTCCGGCGGCTGTTCTTTGAGCCTTCCTGTACGTTATGCGGTTTGCGCGTTGGCTACACCGGGCCTGGGGTCAAAACCATCATCCCAAACGATGCCAGCGCCAAGATAGATATGCGTCTGCCGCCTGGCATTTCCCCGCAGATTGCACTGGTGCGTATGCAACAGCACCTGAAACAGCATGGCTTCGATGATATCGAAGTTCAACCGTTGGTAGGCATGCACGCTGCCCGCACCGCGCCGGATGCGGCCATTGTGCGCGCCGCCCAAAAGGCCGTGCAGGCAGTTTACAATCAGGCGCCCATCATCTACCCGCTGATGCCGGCCTCCGGTCCGATGTACGATTTGTGTCAAGCGCAGGGCACGCCGGCCGTCTGTCTGGGTGCGACTCACCCCGGTTCCAGCGCGCACGGTATAGATGAAAACATCGCCATTGAAGATTACTTTGCCATGACGCGCACCTTTTGCCACCTGCTGCGCGAATTCGCCCAAACATGAAGTTGAACGCCCTGCGGCTGCACATCGTCAAATTGCCGCTGGTGCGCCCCTTTGCCAGTGCTCATCATACCCTCACCGAGCGGCATTTTCTCTTGCTGGAAGCCGAAGTAGATGGCGTTACCGCCTGGGGAGAGTGCGCCGCCTTCGAGACCCCCTTCTACACTGCTGAGACCATTCAGACGGCCCGACATATTCTGCGGGATTTCCTGTACCCTGTGGTGCGCGGCCGCCCTCTGGGACATCCCGCGGAAGTACAGACCTACGTTCAGGGGGTGCGCGGCCACCCGATGGCGACAGCTGCCCTGGAGATGGTTCTGTGGGACGCGTGGGGACGCCTGGAAGGGCGTTCGCTGGCCGATTTGTTGTCCGCGCCCCGCTCGCAAGTCCCGGTGGGGGTTGCCATTGGACGGCAACCTTCCATGGACGTGTTGCTCGAACGAGTCGCGGATTATGTGCAGCAAGGCTACCGGCGCGTCAAACTCAAGATCAAACCCGGTGATGACCTGCTCCCGGTACAGACTGTGCGACGCGCCTTCCCCGACCTGCCCTTGCAGGTGGATGCCAATGCGGCTTACCAGCGCTCGGACGCACAGTACTTGTTGAAATTGGACGATTACGGCTTGCTGCTTATCGAGCAGCCTTTGCCCGCAGAAGATTTGCCCGGCCATGCCCGCTTGCAAGCGCGTTTACGCACGCCCTTGTGCCTGGATGAGAGCGTGGCTTCTCCTTTGCAAGCGCGCGTAGCCCTGGAAATGCAGGCCTGCCGAACGTTGAATATCAAACCGGCGCGCGTAGGTGGCCTGAGCCAGGCGATAGCCATTCATACCTTGTGCCTTGAGCAGGGCATAGCGGTGTGGTGCGGCGGCATGTTGGAAAGCGGTCTGGGGCGCGCCCTCAACCTGGCGTTGGCTGCCCTGCCCGGCTTTACCTTACCGGGGGATATTTCGGCCACCGCGCGTTATTACCATCAGGATATCATCCTTGAGCCGTTTGTGTTGACCCCACAGGGCACGTTGGCGGTGCCGGATGCGCCTGGTCTAGGTGTAACGGTAGACCGGGCCGCCTTGCGACGTTTTTGCGTTTTTTCGGAAACGGTTCAAGATTGAGGTTGTGGTTTTCGAGGGGGATGACCCTGATTTAGTGTAAATCCTCCAGCATGGACAGGTATTCTTCTCGGCTGATTTCGCCGCGTGCATAGCGGGTTTGCAAGATTTCTTTGGCAGAAGGCAGCGCTGACCGTCCAGGCAGCGCCATATTGTTGCCTCCAGCGCGCCGTACTGCCCACACCACTAGCCACACGATGCCGATGATAACGGCTATGCTAAACAGTAAACTGATAATCATTCCAAAGAAACCAAAGGTGCCGAAACCCATCATTCCAGGTCCCATCATGATTTTTTCTCCTTTAGAAAAAGTATTGTTTTTGATTGATGACTCTACCACAAAAAGGTCAGGTATTCTTTCCGAGTGGGAGAAAATGCCTTAAAAACCGAGTTTTTTAACATGCTGTCCCTTAATTTGCCGGTTTTAGACAGAAAAGTGGGAGGTTCTTTGCATTGGCTTCTGAAAAACTCGGTTTTTGCAGTGGACTCATTGATGGCTGTATTGTAGAGTTAAAAGGTAAAGGGTGTTTAAAGCGAATGTGAAGATTGGTTAAAGAAGGGCGATAGATGCGTATCACAGGTACTCTTTCTCCCCGGAGAACGGACTTCCCAACACCTGCCGCCAGGTTTGACGGGGTGTATTGTTGGGAGTATACTGTCGGAATCTAGTAACGAACTTCGATAGTCATTGTGTTTGATAAGCGGCTGATCTCCGAGTGGAGGCGCAAGTGTTACCGCACCACTCCACAGGGGCAGGCCGTTTTGTGTCAAGCGCCCATGTGACGCGCGAACTTCTATTCGAAATTGAATGCACGGAGGCTAAATCGTGAAAACGTCTTTGAAGTTGCATCGCATTGTAGATTTTTTGGCCTTGCGCAAAAGTATCTTTGCTTTGCTGAGCATGGTCGTCTTGTTGGGGATGGGGGAGAAGATGTCCGAGCGTTTCTTGCCGCTTTACCTGGTGGCGTTGGGCGGCGGGGCGTTGTCCATCGGTATGCTCAACGCTATGGACAACCTGCTCTCGGCACTGTATTCTTTCCCCGGCGGCTACCTGAGTGATAAATTGGGTTATAAACGCGCCCTGGTAGTCTTTAACCTGCTAGCAATGTTGGGATATAGCATCGTAATTGCCTTCCCCACTTGGCAGGCTGTGCTGATTGGAGCGGTGTTTTTTATCTCCTGGTCGGCCATCTCGTTACCGGCCACGATGGACATGGTTTCCAGTGTCTTGCCAAAGAACAAGCGCACGATGGGCGTTTCCATGCACTCTCTGGTGCGGCGCGTCCCGATGGCGTTAGGCCCGCTGCTTGGCGGGGGCCTGATTAATTTGTATGGGGAGACACGCGGCATTCGATTAGCCTTTGTGGTCGCATTGGTGCTGGCGGGGGTGGCACTGGTCTTTCAGCAGATTATGATTGAAGACAAGGGACGGCCCTCCCAGGAAACCCAGAACGGTGAGCGCGGCCTGCGCCTGATTTCCTCCGATCTGCGCAACTTGTTGGTGTCGGATATTTTGGTGCGCTTCTGTGAGCAAATCCCGTATGCTTTCGTGGTGCTGTGGGTGGTCAAGATGAATGGCCTTGGCGCCTTTCAATTTGGCATTTTGACGACCGTGGAGATGGCGACTGCAATGTTGGTGTACATTCCGGTGGCTTATCTGGCCGATAGGAACACCAAGAAGCCCTTTGTGGTGACCACGTTTCTCTTTTTCACCTTCTTCCCCCTGGTGTTACTGCTCTCGCGTTCGTTTTGGACGCTGGTATTGGCCTTCATCCTGCGCGGCCTGAAAGAATTTGGCGAACCGACCCGCAAGGCACTGATTATGGACTTAGCCCCCGAAGGCCGTAAAGCGGCGACCTTTGGGTTGTATTATTTGATTCGAGATGTGATTGTTTCGCTGGCTGCCTTTGGGGGAGCGTTGCTTTGGGATGCCTCCACCATACAGACGATAGTCCGCACCCTGGGGTTTGGCTACTTCCTGCTGCCCTTCTTTGAGCGCTTCGCCGGCCCAACGCTCAACTTTTTGACGGCTTTTGGGTTCGGTCTGGCCGGTTCGCTATATTTCATGGCCTTTGGCCATGATTTGAGACGTGCGAAGACATGAGTTCAGGCCGGCAGCGCAAAAGAGAAGGTGCTGCCTTGCCCTGGGACCGCGCTTTCGGCCCAGATGCGTCCGCCATGGGCTTCTACCAGGTGCTTTGCGATGGTCAGCCCGATGCCGCTGCCGCCGCCGACTCGGGAACGGGATTTGTCCACCCGGTAGAAGCGGTTGAACAGGTGGGGCAGGTGGGTTGTGGGGAGAAGCCGTTATCCTGCACGTTGATTAGCACCCAACGTCCCTTGGGCAGGCGAGGATGATGGCTGGTGAGGTGGGCTGTGACGCTGACTTTTCCGCCCGAGGGAGTGTATTGCAAGGCGTTGCCCACCAGGTTGATGAGCACCTGGGAAATGCGGTCAGCATCCAGGGAAAGAGGCGGCAGGTCTTCGGGGATGTCGCACACTAGAGAGACGCCTTTTTCCTCGAACTGGGGGGTCAACCTGCGGGTCACGGCAACCACCAGCGGGGTCAGGTTGGTAGGGGTGCGCGCCAGGGTGTAGGCTTTCCCCTCCACGCGGGAAAGTTCTTGCAGGTCCGCGACCAGTCGGCTTAGACATTCGGCCTCACGGTGCACATCTTGAAATGTTTCGACGTCAGGGGGGAGCACGCCATCCATCAATCCTTCCATCCTTCCATCCTTACCATATACCCTTCGATGGTGGTCAGTGGGGTGCGCAATTCGTGAGCAATGTCGGTGATTAACTGGCGACGCATGTTTTTGGTTTGGGAGAGTTTTTCGGCCATGCGGTTGAAACTGAGCAGGGTGCTGGTCTTGACCGCGTAGCCCTGCTCGCGAGCCTGGGCCTTGGTCAGCCCGGCAGAGGCGATTTGTGGGTCGGTGAAGGTGACGCAGGCGATTGGGCGGGTCGCTGAGGGGCAGGTCAAAGAGGAGGGCGAGGA
>DYKW01000101.1:0-921 GCA_020722405.1 Anaerolinea thermophila | reverse complement strand
GCGTCCCCCAAATGATACCCATGAGCAGGGTTACGGCTAGCGTTATCCAGTCTTTATAAATGACATGGAGAAAGCAAAAAGTCACCGCTGATATTGCCACTTGCGAGAGTGCGCTTTTTATGCCCGCCCTGTTCATCTCTGAAAAAATTACGCTTCGATAAATAAATTCCTGGGCGGGGCTTGAAATAAAAACATAGAATAGATAAAACCATGTCCAGGATGGTGTTTTTGGCTCGCGGATTAAGTCCGCCATATAAAGCGCATACATCAAGATGACAAGGAGCGCCGATAATGCTCCGTTCCAGAGCAGGGATGCTTTTAGCGTGTCAAATCGAAATCCCAAATCTCTCAAAGAGTGTCTCGAAATGAAGGAGTAAATTCCCGCCAGAATAGCGATTACAACCAGAACATAAAACCTGAATTCAAACGGAATCACATCAACCAAAATTAAAATGACTGGCAGGTAACATGCCAGGAAGAGAAACACCAGAAATCTGATCATTCGATTGTTCACATCAACGCTCCTTATTCAAGGACATTGTAATCATTTTTCGCCACTTCGCGGGCGATGATCACCTTTTGCAGTTCGCCGCCGCTCAGTTCATCCAGGAAACGCAAGGCGTAATCCGAAAGCCCCAGCGTCTCCAGCGCCTGCGCCGCAATCGCCATGTCGCGCTGGTGATGTTCAAGGGGGGATGGGTGAGACCCGCTGCCAAAAACGCATCTCTGGCCCCATGCTTGACAGGATCGGCGTCCACATCGAAGTCCCGCGAGTCGATTGATTAAAGGAGGCAGGAAGTGTAAAGAAGTTCCCCGAGAATCGTATCATCTCAAAAAGAAGGGGAAACGTCCCGAAGGTTTCTTCAGAAAACCTGATTGTGCCGCTCAAACCTTCACCCTGCGGGTACTTCGCGGGACGGT
>DYKW01000272.1 GCA_020722405.1 Anaerolinea thermophila | reverse complement strand
CTTAACTATACTCAAAATAAGCACTTTGTCAAGTATGAGTTGATTAGAGAATTATCAACAAATTAGACAAAAAACGTCTTTTTTTGTACTGGGGTCTGACAAAAGCCAGTGGATAGCCGAAAATCCACAAATTACGCTCCCCCCAAGTCACCTTAAAAAGGGATTGTTACGTCGCTCCGCACCCACTGTGGTAGCCGGCCCATGTCCGCAGTACAAACGCGTCTCATCGGGCAGGCTAAGTACCTGAGTGCGGATACTCTCCATCAACGTGTCGTAATCCCCACCAGGCAAATCGGTACGTCCAATGCTCCCCTGAAAGATGACATCCCCCACAAAGGCCACATTCTCCTGTGCACAGTAGAATATCACGTGCCCGCGCGTGTGCCCAGGGGCATGACGTACCTCAAAAGTGATTTCCCCCAGGTAAGCCAGCATCCCATGCCGCAATTCGATAGTCGGTTCCGGACCAGGATCGATGCGCATACCAAACAACGGTGCACCACCCTCCATCCGCCACAACGGATAATCCAACGGGTGCAACGCCACCGGAAGCGGTGGGTTATGTGCATCGGAAACCGCGCCCGCACCGCCCAAGTGATCGAAGTGAGCATGGGTCAACCAAATATTGGTAATACGCCAGTTGTGCTTACGTGCCGCGGCCAGAATGCGCTCACCATCCCAGGCCGGATCAATTACCATACATTCGCCACGCTGCGAATCAGCCACCAGATAGGTGTTGGTTTGCACCGGGCCAAGCGTGAGGGAAACAATGGAAAGACGATTCATAATTGCCTTCATTTTACCATTGGCAAAGCAGTATGAGCGTGCAACACTTTTCCCAAAACCGGTTTCAATTTATCCAAGAGGGACACGTTATACCCACCTGTCATAACTTAACGACCTCCAAAGTTTGCGGCGTGTCCGAGTTAGTCGGGTCAGGTTTTTTCTTGCGCAGTCGCTTCACCACGCCCAAGTCGCGGTTCTCCGGTGTAGTGATGTACTTGACCGGGTCAGTCGCTTCGCCGCCATTGTGGGCTTGGATACAGAAGAAATCGCTTAGACGGATGGGGGCT
>DYKW01000271.1 GCA_020722405.1 Anaerolinea thermophila | reverse complement strand
CACGGATAAGGTTGAGACCGCTAATCTGCTTTTGTACAGATTGGCGGTTTTTTGCTGTTTCTCCAATGGAGGCGGACTTACCACTGAGACACAGAGTCACGGAGTTCTTCTTCATCTTTATTTCAGTGTCTCTGTGGTTTGATTTTGGCCTTTTTGCAGTAGACTCAAAAATGCAAATGGAAAATGAACGCGGAGGAAACCCATGACGAACATCGGCATCATCATCTGTGACCGTTACCGAACCTGCGCGGGTGGTAAGTGTCTGCGGGCTTTACGGAATCGGGAGGGCGCTTTTGCGCGCTACAAAGGGGAAGAAGTGGATTTGGTGGGCTACACCACCTGTGGCGGATGTCCGGGCGGGAATGTGGAATACACCGGCGAGGAAATGGTCAAGAACGGGGCGCAAGTCATTCACCTGGCAACCGGCTTACTGGTCGGCTATCCACCCTGTCCGTACATTCACACATTCAAGAATTTTCTCGAACAGCGCTATGGCGTGAAAGTTGTCGTCGGCACGCATCCCATCCCCAAAAAATATTTGGACATGCACACCCGCCTGGGAACGTGGGACGATGCTGACGAATGGGAACCGCTTTTAGCCCCAACCATGGCAGATGAAGCCACCCGCAAGGCATACGACTAAAATATGAAGACTTATCTCGATTGTGTTCCCTGCATCCTGCGGCAGTCACTCGAAGCAGGCAGGCTGGTCTCCGCAGATCCCGCTGTTCATGAGCGAATCCTGCGCGATGTTCTGCGCTGGGCTGGGGAGATGGACTTAAACCAAAGTCCGCCCGCAATGGGGCAGCGTATCCACAGGCAGTTGCGTCAGATCACAGGCGCGGAGGATCTGTACCGGCAGGCAAAGGACAAGTTAAACAACCTCGCGCTGGAATTGCTTCCCGCATTCAGAGCCGAAGTCGAATCGGCGGATGATCCGCTGCTGATGGCGGTGCGTTTGGCAATCGCAGGAAATATGATGGACATGGGCGTGAACGGCAGCCTGACCGAGGCGGATGTGCGCGAGACGATGAAGCAAGCCTTGACCGCGCCGTTTTTCGGAGAGATGGACAAGTTTCG
>DYKW01000100.1 GCA_020722405.1 Anaerolinea thermophila | reverse complement strand
GAAAGACAGTAGCAATGCTGGCAGGCTAGACTTAAAGTGCAGGAAAGCGGCGCGCGACTGTGAAACGGTAAGGCGGGTCGGAGTAAATAAGAGGAGGCACTATTAAATCCAACATTATGAAAACATCTTTCAAGGCTCTTTGCGCGGTTATCTCCGCCGCAGTTCTGCTGGCGCAGGCAGCACTCCCAGCTTACTGCGCCGAAAGGCCGCTGCCGGACCCTGTAGGCTTTGGCAAGCGGTTTTGGGACGACCTTAAGGAACTGCCTAAAAAGCCCGGGACCTGGAGCAAGAACCAGTGGTACCTGGCCGGAGGGGTAGTGGCTGCTACCGGGGTTTCCCTTTTCCTTGATGATTCCGTGGCGGATTTTTATGATACGCATCGGATGGACTCCCTTAGAAATATCAGTTTAGCCACCACGCATTTCGGGGATTCCGTCTGGCAGGTGCCGATCATTTCCGGCATTTATATGGGCGGCCTAGCCTTTGGCAGCCCGACGATGCGGAAAATATCGGCGGACGCCACTGAGGCCAGCGTGATCGCGGCGCTGATGATAAATCCGGCCCTTTGTTACATGACCGGCCGGGCACTACCCTATAAAGGGGAGTCCCCGAGCAGGTTCCGGCCGTTCACCTGGCACCGCTATTCTTTCCCTTCGGGCCACACCTCTGCCGCTTTCGCTCTGGCGTCGGTACTGGATATAGATCTGAGGGAAAAGTTCGGTTACTGGCATACTCCCCTGGTATATGGCGTGGCGCTGGGTGTGGCGGAGTCGCGGCTTTACGACCGGAAGCATTACCTTTCCGAGGTGATACTAGGCGGCGCCATCGGCTGGTCCATAGGTACCTGGGTGGCGTCCAAGAACCGCAACAAGACGCCGGCGGCGGACCTTACACTGCTGCCCTATCCCAACGGCGCGCAACTGGCTTTGCGGTTCTGAAAGTAAAGGAGGAGTTGAAAATAGAAACTATAATTGCGGCGTTCACTATAGTGTTCGGCATGTCCCCGCCCTTTGCCGCGGGCGGCAAGACTATAAGCCGGGCCGTCGCGCAAAAGACGGCGCTGGAGAGCGTAAAAGGCGGCATCGTGAAGGACGCCGAATTTCAAGACGAGAACGGCGTGAAGATCTGGTCATTTGAGATAGAAGCCGGATGCAAACAATTTTATGACACCGATAGGTTTCAACAATGGCTTGAACTTATCCATGCATTTTACCCGTAGTTTGTGGATAAGGACTATGCATTACAAATTTCGCTTAATCATCTTAGTATGGATTTTATTATCCATAACTCCTGGAATTTCCATGGCGCAAGACCTTCTGACATTAGAAAAGAGCATTGCGATAGCCAAGGGATCAAGCCTCAGAATAGAATTTGAGAAACAAAACATACACGAACGATCCATCGATATCAAGCGCAGCAGGGCGGACACGCTTCCGATCGTCAGCCTTAATAGTGATTACGAACGTCTGTTGGGGGTACATACATTAAAGGATTCAGTGGATTTGTCCTGGGATCTGTCCGCCTTGGCAAAGGACTCCGGTAAATCCATGACCTTAATGTTCAAAGCTACTCAAGAACATAAAGCCATGGTTGAAGCCCTTTTGGTCTACCAAGTGAAAGAAGGCTACTACAAACTAATGCAGTTGAAACAGGATGTGATTGTTTTACAAAAAGGCCTGGAATTGCTGAAGCAGCAACGGTCAATAATTGAAAAACTCGTTTCCGCCCAAATAAAACTGGATAGCGATCTTTCTCGTATTGATGATCAGATAAACACCATCAGAAACCAAATTCTCATAAAGCAAGGCGAAATAGCTCAGACACGCTCGGCCTTACTACAGCTGATAAACATCCCAGATCCACTTGGAATAAAATTTGCTGATTGTGAAAAGGAGTTTATTCCACTTCCCGACCGTTCACTGGTTATAGCCAATGTATTGAAAAACGCCCCTGAAATTCTAGGCATGACCTTTGAACAGCAAGCCCTTGCAGAATCTGTCCATAGTCCATGGACAGACATGCTGCCGGTTGTGTCGGTCGGTATCGGCTACCAACAGGAATGGCCCATAAATAATGACGGGGTTGATTTTCATCTCGTGCTTTCATTTCCTCTCCTGGATATGGGAAGAGCAAAGTATAGCAATGCAAATAAAACAGCCTTGGCAGAAAGAAAACAAACAGAGCTCAGACAAAAAATCAAAGAGGTTATTGATCGAATCTATCAGATTTACGAACGGGCGGGTCTCTGTAGAACATTGTTTATGGAGTACCAAAAGGCATACACCCATCAACTGCAAACACTCCAATTAGCAAAAAGTGAATATGAATCAGGGCTGATAAGCGAATCGGACCTCATCAACACCCATAGGGACACCATCGATGCGGAGTTCCAGATGAACAAAGTTTTTTACGATTATATGATTCTGATTGCAGAAATTGATTATTACCGGGGAGGTGTTCAATGAAAAAAAACCATCTGCTTGTAATATTTTTATTGGTACTCTGCCTCCCCTTATCGGCAAAAGCAGGCGGAGAACCGGGCATGCCTGTTGTGGTGCAAGAGGTCAGCTTGCATTCCCTGAAAGAGAATATCCCGGTCATGGGTGAGGTCAAAGCCTCGCTGGACCTGAAGGTCTCTTCCCAGTACGATGGGCGCATCATTTACTTGAATACTCGACCGGGAGCTTACGTAAAAGAGAACGATGTGATTGCCAGCATCAGAACAAAAAATGCTGAAGCCTTGCTCAGCGGAGGAAATAGATCCCTCAAGGACATTACCATTGTAGCTCCGGCCTCCGGATATGTGGTTGAGACTTATCTTTTCCCTGGAGAAATAGTAGTCGCCGGGCAGCCCTTGCTCAGGATCCTTTCTCCCGAAGACGCCTACATCTCGATGAACATTCCGGGAGAATATCTATCCAAGGTAAAAAAAGGGACACCTATCACCATCATAGAAAAAGGGCAAGAGTACACAACAGCAATAGATGCCGTCGTGCCATTAACTGATCCGGAAACCGGGACTTTTCGCGCCATTGCTCCCCTCAAAACCCCGAATCTTTATCCTGGAAGTGTCTGCAAGGTCACTCTCCATGTTTCCGAGAAAACGGCGCCGGCAATACCCCGCGAAGCTATTCTCACTAAAGAGGATGAACACATTGTATTTGTGATCTCAGCAGGCAAGGCTGAAAGTCGGGTCGTTGAAACAGGGATTCGGACGGACACTTTGATTGAAATAAAAAAGGGTGTCAAAATCGGAGAATCAGTTGCCATTATGGGGAATTATGAACTTACCGACGGCATGGGAGTTCGGGTGGAAAAGCAATGAAAAAAATTGTCGCGGCCGTTCTTGAAAATAAAACGGCGATCACATTCATTATCTTTATTCTGACCCTGCTGGGAGGATATTCCCTCCTGACATTGAGCCAGTCGGTTTTCCCTAAAGTTGTTTTTCCGCAAATGATCATAAGGGCAGACCGAGGATTCGCACCGTTAAAAGATATGGAGATGCTTGTCACCAAGCCCCTTGAGGACGGGTTACATTCCATTTCCGGAATTAAAACTATTAAATCCGAAACCTTCCAGGGGTCCTCTAAGTTACAGTTAACTTTCAACTGGGGTACCGATCTCAACCAGGCCTACCAGTCCGTGCTTTCCAAGTCTGGGGAAATCAAAGCGCTGCTTCCGCTGGACACTATATTGGAAATAACCCGGATGACAACCAGCGCCTTTCCAGTCGCAGGTTTCAGCATTTATTCAGACAAAGCTTCTCTTTTGTCGCTCAGGAAATATGCCCTTAAAGAGATCAAACCAGTTCTTGAGAGGATCGCGGGCGTTGACAAAGTGGAGGTGATCGGAGGTGTCGACGCTGAATATAAGATTATTCTCCAGCCTGAAAAAATGGCTCAATATCATTTGAGCCCGCTGAAAATAATCGAGGCAATCAGAAATTCTAACAAGATTGTTTTCTTGGGTACGGTAACAGAAGAATATAAGCTGTTCCTGGGGATTTCAGATTATCAGCTAAAGGGTGCTTCCGACATAGAAAACATCATTATCGGACATAGTTCTGGAACCCCTGTTTATCTGAACCAGGTTGCTCGGGTCATAAATGGGACAACCACCAAGGCGATCTCTACTTCAACAGACGGGCATCCCGCCGTTTTGTTTAATATCACTAAACATCCTGACGCCAATGTGATAAATGTGTCCAGGGATGTCACAGCCGTGTTGGCAAAGCTACAAACTATACTTCCCCCAGAGATGCATATATCCAAGTGGTACGACCTGTCGGAATTTGTGCAAAAATCCATCCACGGTGTAGCGTTTAATCTTCTGACCGGCATCGCTATTATTTCATTGGTCGTCTTACTTTTCCTCAAACGGCTGAGAACCTCTCTGCCCCTGATTATCTTTATGCCCCTGACCTTAATGATCACCCTTTTGGTGATGAAAATCCTAGGTTTGAGTTTAAATATAATGACTCTGGGTGGATTGACAGCGGCTGTTGGAATACTGGTGGATAATGCGAGTGTGGTGGTTGAAAATATCTCCCGCTATTTCGACAAGGGAATGGATACCAAAACTGCAATCATTGACGGGACGGCAGAAGTCATCACACCGCTTCTTACTTCGACTCTGACTACCATCGCAGTATTCATCCCGATGATTATGCTGGACGGGGTTTCCGGCTTCTTTTTTAATGCCTCATCGGCCACTATCGCAATCTCCTTAACCCTTTCGTTTATCTTGGCGATCGTTTTTATTCCCATCATGGCGCTGCATTTTTTTGGTAAAAATAGCGGCCCGGTTCAAGATGCTTTGAAAGACGGGTTTCTACAACGTACCTATAAAATTATCCTGACAGCAACGCTTAAGCGACCTGGAATCATTGCCCTCATCAGCATCCTCATGGCAGGTGCCGCCGTGGTTATGTTCTTCAGACTGCCGACCAGTTTTCTGCCGGTATGGGATGAAGGAACCTTTATTATGGATATGGACTCCGCCCCGGGAACATCCCTCGAAGAAATGGGGCGCATCGTAGATGGCGTGGAAAAAGTAATCCGGTCAATCCCGGAAATAAAAACCTACTCCCGCCAGACAGGCGATGAGGCTGTCAGACCCAATGAGGCACATTTCTATATGCACCCTCAACCGGTTCAAGGACAGAGATCTATTTCAATTTTTGATGTTATGGATAAACTTGAGAGTGAACTGGCAAGGGTATATCCTGAACTGAATGTGGATCTGCACCAAATTCTCCCGGATCGTTTTATTGATATGAGTGGACGCCAGAATGCAATCATCATAAAATTGACCGGCAATGACCAAAATAAGCTTGTTGACGCTTTTTCTACCGTCAAAGCAGCTCTTGATAAAGTCCCATACATCCAGAAGATAAAGGGGAAACTGCCGCATAATTCTCCAGAGTTCAGGATTGAGTTTCGTAAGGAAGCCCTAGTCAGGGCCGGATTGACCGAAGCGGAGGTTTCCGCACAGATTAAAATCGCATTGGCTGGAGCCATTGCCACCGAAGTTATAAAGGGCGTAGAGCGGATTAATGTCCGTCTCAATTATCCGAAAACGTATAAACAATACCTGGAACAAATACCCTCACTGCCCATTTTCACGAACTCCGGAAAATATCTGCCTCTTTCCGCCGTGGCTAACATCAAGGTGATCAACTCACCGAGTAATATCTATCATGAGAATGGCACCCCGATCATTAATATTGACGTCAAAACAAAGTCCGGAGATATGCGTAAAAATGTTCGGGCCTTACAGAATGCCATTGATACTCTGCCCCTGCCAAGTGGGGTGAACGTGAATATCGGCGGGGATTGGAAGACCCAGCAAAAATCATTTCAGCAACTCATTTTTATCCTCTGTCTTTCAGGGTTTCTGGTTTTTTCGCTGCTGTTATTGGAATTCAGGGATTATAAAATCGCGCTAGTCATTTTTATCGGAACTATTTTTTCACTATCCTTTGTTGTATTCGGCTTAGTACTGACCCGGATATCCTTTAATGTTTCAACCTTTATCGGAATGATCACCTCTCTGGGAATTGTTGTTAATAATGGTATTTTGGTGGTTGATTTTGTCGAACAGTATAAAAAAAAGGGCTTTTCGATACGGAATAGCCTTATTAAGGCAGGAACGGTGCGAATAAGGCCCATTCTGATAACATCCATAACAACAATCGGCGGTTTTCTTCCCATGGCACTCCGATTTGGAAACGGCGGAGAAATGCTGCAACCTTTTGCCGTGGCTGTCATATTCGGTTTGATGGGCTCGATGTTTTTCTCTCTTATCGTAACACCATGCATGTATCTATTTTTTATTGATAAAGCGGCAAGGGACAAGTTCTTGCCAATGAATAAATGATAAGAAATTGCTTTTTCCGGATGTTAGAATTTTCGCGGTCTTGTACAGTGATGAACTGGAAACAGCGAAGTAAAAACCGCGGCGATCAGATTCTGCGGCCGCAAACTATTCGGTAATAGAGGCTATGAACTTGCTTTTCTGCTGGCCTCTGGCGTGGCCGCACAGCGCATTTACGCAGACAAACATTGGGCTTCTGATGTGCTGGCCTCAGCCGCTATAGGTACGCTGGTCGGGAGGGATGTGGCAGGGAGCTATGCCAAGAACGCTAAACTTACTCTCCTGCCTTCGCCGGGAGGACTCGCTCTGGCCTATAAATTCTAGGCTGCGCTTGACCGCTTAGGTTTATGAAACTATTAAGGCTTAAGGATTGGCGAGAAAATTATGGGCGACT
>DYKW01000270.1 GCA_020722405.1 Anaerolinea thermophila | reverse complement strand
CGTTATGTAAACCAGTCTGCCGGCTACAGGGCGTTTTATCCGTCCCCGCTTCCTCCGGACCCTTCCGTCAAGGTCGAAGGAGCATTGCAGACGTTGCTTTCTCAGGCGGACCGTGCCTTGGGGAGGCTCGACGGTTCGATCACCACCCTACCCAACCCTGATCTCTTCGTCATGATGTACGTCCGCAAGGAAGCGGTATTGTCCAGTCAGATTGAGGGTACTCAAAGTTCTCTTCAAGACCTGCTCGCTGCTGAGGCCAAAGTCCTTTCGGATACTACCCCGCGGGATGTTAACGAGGTGATCAACTATGTAAGGGCCATGAACCATGGCCTTGCAAGGTTGAAGGACCTGCCGGTGTCGGTACGTCTTATTCGGGAAATCCATGCCATCTTGCTTGAGAAGGTGCGAGGACATCATGCCACCCCGGGCGAACTGAGGCGCAGCCAAAACTGGATCGGACCTTCCGGTTGCACCTTGGCCGAGGCTACTTTCGTGCCGCCTCCTCCCAATATCGTGCCGGAAGCTCTCGGACAATGGGAAAAGTTCCTTCATTCGGATGACGAGTTGCCGATTTTGATCAAGATCGGTCTGTCCCACGCCCAGTTCGAAACCATTCACCCCTTCCTCGATGGCAACGGACGCCTTGGCCGCTTGCTCATCACCTTTCTCCTCACTGAACGGGGGGTGCTCCAAAAGCCGGTTCTCTATCTTTCCCATTATTTCAAGCGCTACCGTCAGGCCTACTATGATCATCTCCAGAATGTTCGTGACAATGGCGATTGGGAATCCTGGCTTGCATTTTTTCTCAGGGGTGTTGCGGAGGTCAGCAACGAAGCCGCACAGACCGCACGGAAAATCCTGCAGCTCCGGGAGAGCCACCGCCTTGCCATAACCGATCGCCTTGGCCGGGCTGCGGGCAACGGTCACAAGGTATTGGAACATCTTTACAAGCATCCTGTTATTCCCGTGACCGATGTGCGAACAATCACGCACACGACCTACGCTGCTGCCAATCAACTCATCCAAGATCCCGCTGAAAAAACCCGATCTGCGGCGTTGCTTCAATTTTCCAGTCACTGCG
>DYKW01000099.1 GCA_020722405.1 Anaerolinea thermophila | reverse complement strand
CTGCCATCTGCCACCTGCCATCTGCTTGCTAGTATCTCGCCAACTGCTCCAGGGTCTCAACGACCCTCGCCAGTTCTTCCGTCAACGGGTCGCTGCCGGTGGTCTGAAAGACTTCCACCAGACGGTGGTAATACCACAGCGTCCCCTCTCGACCGCCGTTGAAGCGTGCCCAGGTGCGCTCCCCTTCCTGGCGATAATCGCGCAACAAGGCGCGGGCGTTGTGCAGTTTATCGGCCAGCGAGACACGCCGTACCGAGGGTGGTGACTTCTGCAAATGCAAAAGGTAGGCTTCTTTGCGCTCTCGCCAGGGGGGCTT
This sequence comes from Anaerolinea thermophila, assembly GCA_020722405.1. GTDB lineage: Bacteria > Chloroflexota > Anaerolineae > Anaerolineales > DRKV01 > DRKV01. The sequence goes on along the minus strand of DYKW01000099.1, from coordinate 6,550 downwards.
AGGGATGACAAAGGAATCGCTACAAGCAGCAACGATTTCTGCTACCTGTACCCCAAAGCGGGCTTTGATCTCATCCAATTGCGCATAGCCACCTTGATCCTCCACCGCATCATGCAACAAAGCCGCAATCGCCTCATCTTCATTGCCACCATTTTCCAACACCAAGGCAGAAACTGCCAGCAAGTGGGCGATATACGGCACCTGCGACCCCTTGCGTACCTGATCAGCGTGCAAGCGAGCGGCATATACCAGAGCGTGCTCGAAGCGTGTCCCCAGAGCCGTCATGCTATCCCCAAAATGTGGGTAACAATGGTTGCGCCGCTCCCCCCGATGTTTTGCGTCATGGCAATGCGCGCCCCGTCCACCTGGGTAGGGCCGCACTCGCCGCGCAACTGTTGGGCCGCCTCCACCACCTGGTAAATCCCGGTGGCACCCACGGGGTGGCCGCGTCCCTTCAGTCCGCCGCGCGTCGCGATCGGAATGCGTCCTTGAATGCCGATCTCCCCATCCAACCCCAGGCGCGGCCCCTGGCCGCGTGCTGCAAATCCACAGGCCTCCAACGAAAGCACAGCCATAATCGAAAAAGCATCATGTGCCTCAAACACATCCACATCTTGTGGTTGGATACCTGCCTGGGCATAGGCTTTTTGGGTCGAAAGTTCTGCCGCCCGCAACCAGGTAGGGTTCTTTCGGTCGTGAATTGCGAGGGTATCGGTGGCAACGGCCGAAGCCAGAATTTCCACCGTCGGACGCCCCGGCTTGTGTGCTCGTTCGGAACGAGTAAGCAACACCGCCGCGGCACCATCACAAGTGGGGGAGGCATCCATCAGGTTGATGGGACTGCATATCATTGGCGCTTTGCGGTAGGCATCCAATGTCACACGCTGATGAAAGCGGGCAAAGGGATTGTGGAGTGCATTCTCGTGGGCGTTGACCGAAAACGGCGCAAAATCATCATGCTTCCAGCCGTACTCGTACATGTAGCGCCGCATCAAGAGGGCATTGAGCGCCACAAAAGAAACACCCTGCGAAACTTCCCAATCGGCATCGGCGGCGGTCGCCAGTGCTGCGGTAATTTCCGAGCCTTTGACTTCGGTCATCTTCTCGGCACCTACAACCAGCACGCTTTCAAACTCCCCAGAAGCCACCGCCATGATTCCCAAACGCAGCGCCGAACCCCCCGAGCTACAAGCACTCTCCACCTTGACGGCCTCGACGCCACGCGCATCAATCCAATCGGCCAACATCGTACCCAAGTGTGCCTGGCCTGCCGAGGTCGCCGAAAGCATATTGCCCACGAAAATCGCATCTACTTCCTCACTCCCCGCGTCCTGCAACGCCGCAAAAGCAGCATCCCCGGCCAGTTCCTTCAACGATTTATCCCAATTTTCACTTACCGGAGTTTGTCCAATGCCTGCAATGGCTACTTTTTCCATAGCGTCTCCTTGATCTAAAGTGCTGATGCCCCGATTGTGCATAAAAAGGCTTTCAAAATCTATCGTTTTGCCATCTCCAAGGTACAATCAACCCATGCACACCCTAATCGCTTTTTTCGATGACCTGATATGGACACCGCGCCTTACGGTAGCTGCCGAAACCTTGGGGATACAGGCAGAATTCATTGGATTGCCGGCCGCCCTGTGGGAAGCCTTGTCCCAGGAATCTGACCTGACCCCGGAGATTCTCACAGCACTACGCCGGACTTTCAGGGGATCCTGGTCCCTGATGGAATACCTGACCCGGAAGCAGCCCGTGCTCCTGCTCTTCGACCTGGGGCGTACCGCTATCCCCTGGGAAAGTTACCTACCACGCGTGAGCACAGCAACCGAGACGCGTCACCTGCCCATTTTGTGCTTCGGGCCGCACGTGCAAGTCGAGAAAATACAGCAAACCCGTCTTCTGGGGGCTGCCGCGGTGGTTTCCCGTTCTCGATTGGAAACCGATATGCCCGCGCTACTACTTTATTCGCCCTATTGCGCCGCGTGTCCTGAAAAGGGCAAACAGCGCGTTCATTGCATATCCGGCTTTGCCATTTGTCGCGCGATGGGACGCATTTCCATCCACCACTGTTGTCGAGGACGTTGATGTGCTTCATCCACCATGCGGGGAAAGTCCTCCAGATTGTGGAAGAGAATTTCCTTGCCTTGCATACCAATAAATGCAGATTGAGCATCGTGCTCCTTGATGTGATCCAGGAGGTAAGTTACACAATAGCGTGCCATACGGGTGGCTTGAATGCGATCGAAGGGCGATGGGTCACCGCCTTGTTGCAAATGTCCCAAGATAGCCTGGCGAACCACAAACAGACCACGGCCTTCCTCTTCGAAAAGGGCACTTATCACCGGCGTTGTGTAAACTGCATTGGCGTTTTCATTACGAATTATCAACCCCAAACGTTTACCGCTCTGAAAATCATGGGTAATGTCTTCGATATCCTGTTGTAAATCGCGCAAGGTAATGCCCTCTTCGTGCAAATACACGCGTTCGGCGCCGGTGGCCATGCCGCTCATGAGAGCCAAGTACCCACAATAGCGTCCCATGACTTCCACTACAAAGCAACGCCGCGCCGCCACCGCAGATTGCTTAATCTTGTCCACTGCGCCCACGATATTGTTGAGCGCTGTATCTGCGCCAATGCTTAACTCGGAGCCGGGTAGGTTGTTATCGATGGAAGCCGGCAGACACACGATGGGGATATCGAAGGCCGGGAAGTGTTTACGTTCCTGGAGCATACGATATGCGGCTTCATACCCGCTCCAGCCGCCGACAATGAGTAATCCCTGAATGTTGTGCTCTTCGATATTGCGCGCCATAGCATAAAAATCTGTGCCATCGGGCACATACCGATTGGTACCCAGTTCTGAACCACCGCTGGTCGTCCAGCCGTTTACACTCATCCACTCCAAAGGTTGGATTGTCCCGGCAATCAACCCGGTTATTCCGTTACGCACGCCCAATACTTCATGACCCTGGTCAAGGCACAAACGCACAGCGGCTCGGATAGCGGTATTCATTCCGGGTGCGGGTGCACCGGCATTTAGTACCGCAATACGTGCCCGTTTTTCCCCTTTGGGCAACGGCCGTGGTTCGGCGCGAATCAGCGTCAAAAAGGTATCGAAAGATTCAGAAAAACTACTACCACGTAGTTTCATGGCTTGATCATAGTTGTGTTGTGCAATTTGTTGCGCTACGGCCTGGGTTTGCTTGACACAATCCATCAAAGGTGTCGTAACCACGCGGTTGCCGCGCAATCCAACCACTTGGGGCTCATCTTTCGGACGATAAGATTCGAGCAAGTACTGCACCGCGGCATAACCAAGCCGCGTGCCCAGATTGCGGTCAAAGGCGCTTGGCCGACCACCGCGTTGCACGTGCCCTAGCACGGTAACGCGCACCTCCTCTTGTAAACCTTCTTCCAGCACCTGGCGTACATAACTGCTGCCAATTGGGTTGCCATCCTGGTCACACGCGCCCTCGGCCATGATGACGATGCTGTCTCGACGTCCGGCTTTACGCCCCTTTTGCAGGCGCTCCACCATGTGTTTTTCCCAATCTAACCCTTTCGGCGGGTTTTCAGGAATCAACACCCAATCGGCGCCGGTTGCAATTGCCCCCATCAAAGCCAGATAGCCGCAATTGCGTCCCATTACCTTAACCACGAAAGTGCGCTGATGGCTGGCTGCAGTACTGCTGATAGCGTCCACGGCATCCACAATGCGGTGCAAAGCGGTATCGGCACCGATGGTCATATCGGTGCCGAAAAAGTCATTGTCAATAGAAGCAACCAGCCCGACAATACCAAGGTGAGGGTGCCGGTTTCCCACTTCGGCGGGAATTTCACCTTGCGCAATCAAATCCGTCACAATTTGCGGCCATTCCTGTCGCAAGATGTGTGCACCCGTCAGGCTGCCATCTCCACCAATGACTACCAGGCGATCAATGTCATGGATGAGCAAATTTTTTGCTGCTTTGCGACGGCCTTCGGGTGTGCGGAAAGCCGCGCTTCGTGCTGTACCAATCACTGTACCACCGCGTTGCAGAATGCCCCCAACGCTTTCCCAGTTCATCCGACGGATGTAGTCTCCACCATCTACCATGCCTTGATAGCCCTCATAGATGGCATATACTTCTGCACCGTAAGATAGTGCAGTGCGCACCACGGCGCGCACCGTACTATTCATTCCCGGTGCGTCACCGCCGCTGGTCAGGACGGCTAAGCGAGTTTGTTGACGTGTTTCATGGTTTTGAGTCATGTTGTTTTTTTCTTCCAGCATGTTGTTTTTCTCTTCCAGATAAAAATTCAAGCACCTGGTGATACACCTCTTGTGGTGTCATGTTGTCGGTAAGCAAATATAAATCGGCATGTTCACGGGCATGCCGCAGGCGCTGTTGTTGTTCATGATATTCACGCGCCGTCCAGCGTGAATCTGGGCGGCGCGCCATACTGATTTCAAAGGAAACATCCAAAAAGATGAGATAATCTGGCGGGTTGATGCGCTGCCACATGGTTGGTACAAAAGAATGTTCCTGGGCAATGTGATGCACTTGGAATCCATCTGCCCGTAATTGCGTCACCAGGGTGGATTTTCCGGCAGCACACGGCCCAACAACCCCGATGCGATACGCTTTATTCATAACTGTCATTGGTTTGCGAAAAAGCCGCAATTTCGTTCGGCCCACCCAGGATAGCGAGTGTATCGCCCATGGTAATGCGTCGCTTTGCTGATGGATGAAAGTCCTTTTTGTTTTGATGTTGCAGCATGACTACACTGACATTGTATTTAGTTTCCAATGTGGCAACATCTTGTCCAAGTAGAGGGGAATTTGCTTGGATTTGTATCCGCGCCAAACTGAGCGGCTGTCCTTCCACGATGATAGGAGGCGTTATTTCTATCCCGCTGGCAGCCGCAGCAAAAATAGGAGCCGCCATACCTGTGGAACTCATGGCTTGAAATCCAAATTGAGCACTCAAGTCGGCGGCAAAATCATCATCAAAGATGCGTACCACGATGTGGATGTTCCTGTTCAGGCTACGTGCTTTGACGGCAATTTGTAAGCAGGTACTATCATTCTGAATGCAAACCACAATCGCGCGTGCTTGTTCGATGCCGGCTTCTTGCAAGGTTGTCTGCAACCTGGCGTCGCCTTCGATGATGGGAATACCCAATTTACGAATGCGAGCAGCCAAATCAGGATCGGGCTGTTGCTCTATGACAGCCAGTTCCACGTTTGGCTCCATTTGCCGTAATTCCTTCAACACCCGAAACCCCAGGTGTCCCAATCCGACCAGTACGATATGTGAATGCATGGTGGATGCCACGGCTACCTCCCAGGTTTTGCCGCGTGCGCGACGATTGAACAGCATAACGGTAAAGTCGGTCATGCCTTGTGCCAAAATCCCAAGCCCCAAAAAGGGCATAAGGAAGAAAAACAATTGCAGGTACCAGGATTTGGGGAAAGGATCGATGGGTTGTAGAAAGACCAACCCCAGGATATGATATACGCTCTCGCCAAGAGATGGCAAGGGTTCACCGGCTAACTCGGAGAGGTGATAATAGATGACACCACCCCCCAATATCATCACTATAAACGCCAGCAAGGGCCATTGGAATTCCCGCAGTAATAAGCGGATATCCCGCCAGGCAGCGCGCAGGCGGTGAATCCGAGAAAGGCGTCCTGAAGAACGTTTCATGTCACCAATGGCACGGGCAAACACACGTACATACGGCGAATGGAGTCATCCTCTTCTTTTAGACGGGTACCCACCACAACCACGCTGATATCGTCTGCCGGGCGACCCTCATCCAATCGCAACGCATGTTCAAGTAAGCTATCCGCCAACCACTGTGGCGAGGGTGACTCATCCTGCATGAGTTCTTCGAAAACGGCCAATACATCCATCGGTGTGCCGCCTCGCTTGCCGGCATGTACCAGACCATCGGTGTACATGACCATTGTCAGGTTTGGCTGCAAATCCTGCTCTATGATCCAGGGGCGGGTGCTGGCGTATAAGCCAATAGGTTTGCACTCACCTTCGAGCAGAGAAATTTCATTGCCCATAGCCAGCAGTACCGGTGCGGGATTGTTGCGAGTGACAACCAGCGTTTTGGTGCGGAAATCTACCGAGGCAATGTTAAGCGTAGCAGAAACGCGCCCGCCACGCTCTGTGAAAAGTGAATCGGAGGCTGCCCGTGCGGCAGCACCATCGCGCACACCTTCTGCCAGTAAACTCACGACTTTGCGCACCACCAAGTTGGAAATGCGCTTGGCGCCGCGCCCAGAACTTTGTCCATCGGCTAATACAACGGACAGACCACCGCCGGGGCGCTCGACGACCTCGACGGTATCGCCGCTTTCGGAAACGGCGTATTTACGAACCTTGGCAACTGCAATTTGTACTTCCATGGGAACGATTGTACAACAATCTTCTCACCTTGTGCAGGCTTTTGCTATTTGGGTTAGGGCTTTTTAGAATTCTTACACATATGGTCAAATAGGGTAGGTGAGGGCAGTGCCCTCGCCTACCCGGAGACCGTCACGCCGCACATCC
>DYKW01000269.1 GCA_020722405.1 Anaerolinea thermophila | reverse complement strand
TTCATGCGTCTTTCATTCATCTGGGCGGGAAGGACCCGTGATGCGTGGCTTCGATCCGGCATCGAGCTCTATCGAAAACGGATCGAATACTATGCACAGGTCGAGATCCACGAAATACGAACCGCGCATGCGGGCCGCTCGCCGGATGAGACGAGACAGATAGAGGCACAAGGCATACTGCATTCACTCCCATCGCGTTCCCATCTTGTCTGTCTCGACGAGCACGGCACGGAATACGACTCAAAGGGCCTTGCCCGGCGGATGGGCCTTCTGGAGGAACAGTCCGTCCGGGAGATCGCCTGGGTCATCGGAGGGCCGTACGGACTCAGTCGCGATGTCATCGACAGGGCGGATGAAATACTTTCCCTTTCACGCCTCACCCTAACACACGACATGGCCCGCCTCATCCTCCTCGAACAGATCTACCGCGCCTTTACCATACGGGCGGGCCTTCCGTACCATCACGAAGAAGACGACCCGATCAGGCCGATTCAACGGAAGTGACCGCCGGAACCTCGCTCTGGAGATAACGCTCGATCCCGGCCTTGAGGGTCATCTGGCTCATGGGACAGCCCTTGCAGGCCCCGGTGAGCCGCACCCTCACAAGCCCGGTTGCCTCGTCCACGGAAACGAATTCCACATCCCCACCGTCCCTTTGCAGCATGGGACGGATCTTCTCGAGGGCTTCCTTAACCTGGTTTTCCATGTCCACCTCCCTTTGCGTCACCCAAGGATCCACTACACATTACCCTGTATCCGTGGGCCGTCGGCCTATTCTGTGAAATCGAAAGGTTGATGGCGTCGTAAAAAGTCTCCATCTGCTGCGTGCATGGCGTCCGTCCTTGGACGCCACCCCTTCGGGGCTGCCTTCGGCCGTGCAAATCGGCTGTCCTGCCGATTTGTGCGCCGCATCCTTCGCCCATGCGGCGTACGCTGTAGGGGCGAATCGCGATTCGTCCTCCTCATTCCTCAGGATTTGCGCGCCTTACATCTGGAGCTTTTTACTTAGCCATCCCACTTTCCGAGTTTTACGAGTCTATCAAAGGTTGATTGCATATCTCACGGATTCAGGATTGCCAGTACCGCACCTCTCCCAC
>DYKW01000098.1 GCA_020722405.1 Anaerolinea thermophila | reverse complement strand
TTTCACCACCAGACATGAAAATCTATTTTCAGATCAGGTACTAAATTTACGGTCGAACCACTCACCACTTACCACTTACCACTTAACATGAACGAACCGATTCTACTCAAACCCTCCCGCGGTTGGGTCTCGCTCAATTTGAAAGATTTGTGGCGCTACCGGGAATTGGTCTTCTTTTTGACCTGGCGCGATGTACTGGTGCGTTACAAACAAACCGTCCTGGGCGCGGCCTGGGCGATTTTGCAACCGTTGATCAACATGGTCGTGCTCAGCGTTATTTTTGGCAATCTGGCGAATATGTCCTCGGAAGGTTTTCCGCGCCCCATCTTCACCTTCTCCGCACTGCTCCCTTGGGGACTTTTTTCTACCGCACTGAGTGACGCCGGCCGTTCGATGATGGCAAATCGTGCCATGATTACCAAAATTTACTTCCCGCGCCTGATTTTGCCCCTCTCCAAAATATTGGGCGGACTGGTGGATTTCGCCATTGCCTTCGTGGTCTTGCTGGGGATGATGTTGTACTACGGCATCGTCCCTACAACGGCTATCTGGACCTTGCCGCTCTTCTTACTGTTGGCGATGTCTACTGCGCTAGGCGTCGGTTTGTGGCTTTCTGCGCTCAATGTGATGTACCGTGACATCGGCTACATCCTGCCGTTCCTGACGCAATTGTGGTTGCTGATTACCCCGGTGGCATACTCCGCCTTCGAAGTGCCGGAAAAATGGCGTCTGGTGTATGCCCTCAACCCCATGGCCGGCGTGGTGGAAGGTTTCCGCTGGGCCTTGCTGGGCACCCGGCAACCGGAAATGACGCCTTTGCTGGTGTCTGCCGGCATTTCTATTTTATTGTTGATTAGTGGTTTGTTTTACTTCCGCCGTATGGAGCGCACTTTTGCCGATATGGTGTAGATCGGGCGATAGCCTTCAGCGAACAGTGACTCATCGAGTGAAGAGTGAAAAGTGCAGAGTGCGGAGTGAAAAGTGCAGAGTGCAGAGTGCAGAGTGAAAAGTGCAAAGTGCCCGCCGACCACCAAACAACCAAACTACCAAACTAACTAACTACCAAACTAACTAACTACGCGACTACATGTTATGACCGATACCGCAATCCGAGTTGTTGATTTAGGCAAAATGTACACCATTGGCGCTGCACCCGAACGTTACCGCACCTTGCGTGATACGGTGGTGAACTTTGTGCGCGAACCTGTCCGCCGTTTGCGCTATGGGGCCGGCAGTGGGAAGGAAACTTTCTGGGCTTTGCAGAACATTTCCTTCGACGTGCGCCAGGGGCAAGTGCTGGGTATCATCGGCCATAACGGCGCCGGAAAAAGCACCTTGCTCAAAATTCTCTCGCGCGTGACAGAACCCACCACCGGTTATGCCGAAATTCATGGGCGAGTAGGCTCACTCCTGGAGGTCGGCACCGGTTTTCATCCGGAATTGACCGGGCGGGAGAATATCTACTTGAACGGTGCCATCCTGGGAATGCGGCGGACGGAAATTGACCGCAAATTCGATGAAATCGTGGACTTTGCGGGCGTGGAAAAATTCATTGATACGCCGGTCAAGCGTTATTCCAGCGGCATGTACCTGCGGCTGGCTTTTGCCGTTGCCGCGCACCTGGAACCTGAAATCCTGGTGGTGGACGAGGTCCTGGCGGTCGGGGATGCCGACTTTCAACGCAGATGCCTGGGCAAGATGAGCGATGTAGCCCAATCTGGGCGCACGGTGCTGTTCGTCAGTCATAACATGTCGGCCATCTTGCGCTTGACCGAGGAAACCATCGTGCTGGAGAACGGCAAATTGGCCTTGCGTGCCCCTTCCGCCCAGGCCGTAGATTACTACCTGTCCTCCGGCTTTGCGGAAAGCGGTGAGCGCACCTGGACGGCAGACTTTACGCCCGAAAATCCCTTCCGTCCGCTGGCGCTGCGCCTGCGTGACGGCCATGGACGCGTGACCAATGTGCTGCGCTCCGTTGAGCCGCTCACCCTGGAATTCGAGTACGAACTGGCCCAGCCGCTTCCGGGGTTGCGCGTGGGCGTGTACTGCACTACCATGCAGGGTGAAACGCTCTTCACCTCCTTCGATACCGACGAACCCGTCCGCTATGAAGTCTTTGGCGTCCGGCCGGCCGGGCGATACATCAGTCGCTGTGTGCTGCCGCCCGATTTCTTCAACGAAGGGCGCTACGTTTTCGGCGTAAACGCCAGCACCTTTCGCGTGCGGCGCTATTTTCAGGAGGAACGCGCTATCGCATTCTCGATTGACCCCGCCGGCGCGCCGGGTATGCAATGGCCGGAAGTCCGCCTTGGGCACATACGCCCGCGCCTGGATTGGGAGATTCAAACCCTGAGTGCGCAATCTTAACCGACCACCCCGCGCTGACTGACCGCGCGTAGAGAGAACGAATAACCTTGCTAAAATCAACGTTCAAAAACCTTCTTGGAGAAATGCCGTTGACGGCCGAAGCCTACTGGCTGTTGCGTCAACGTGGACAACCGACCGGTGGTGTCAACCTGGAAGCACTGCGCCGACAATTGCCGCGCTGGCAGGCGGAAGCAAAATCATCCCCGCCGGCACAGACGCCCGGCAAACGAATCCTGGTGTTCACCATGCTCAACTACTGGACGACGCACACTGCCTTGTTGAGCATGGCGTTGGCGGCGTTGGGACATCAGGTCACCCTGGCGTATTTGCCATACGCCCGCTGGCAGACGCCGCTCTCCCGTTTTGACCTGCGCCGCCAGGGTGCCTACACCCGCAGCGTGTTGCGGGCAGCCGAACCAACCTTGCAGGTGGTCTCGTTCCTCGAAGCGCCCCAGGTGCCCTTGCCTGACGTACTAAACAGTGCCCTGGAAACCCTGACCGTCCAGGACGTGCAGTATACCTTGCAGGTGGAAGAGATCGACCCGCAGAGCGACCTGTACCGCTTGCGGTGGGCGCGTAACCTGCACGCCGCCCGTGCCGCTTGGGTTCACCTTGGACACACCCGTCCGGATGTGGTTATCGTGCCCAATGGCAGTATTTTGGAATTTGGCGCGCTCTATCAGGTAGCGCGCTATTTGGGAATTGATGCCGTAACGTATGAGTTTGGCGAGCAGCGCGACCGCATTTGGTTTGCCAAAAATGCGCAAGTGATGCGCCAGGAGACCGATGCCTTGTGGCAGGCCCTTGGGGATACGCCGTTGGACGAAACCGAAACCCAACGCGTGCGGGCGTTATTTACCGCCCGTCGAAAAGGCTCGTTGTGGGAAAATTTTGCCCGCCGCTGGCAGGGAGTTCCCTCTGAAGGCGGGGAACAGGCACGCGCGACCCTCGGGTTGGATGCCCGCCCGATGGTTTTACTGGCCGCCAATGTGATCGGCGACAGCCTGACCCTGGGGCGTCAGGTTTTCTCCCAGAGTATGACCGAATGGCTGCAACGCACGGTACAGGCCTTTGTCAACCGGCCGCAGGTACAATTGGTGGTGCGCATTCATCCCGGCGAGAAATATACCCAGGGCCCCTCGGTGGCCGATGTGGTGCATGAGGTCTTGCCGGAACTGCCGGAGCACATTCACCTGGTGGCAGCCGAAGACCCGGTCAACACGTACGATTTGGTGCAAATTGCCGATTTGGGATTGGTGTACACCACGACCGTGGGCATGGAAATGGCAATGAGCGGCGTACCGGTGATTGTAGCGGGATACACCCACTACCGTGGGCGCGGCTTTACCTACGACCCGCAAAGTTGGGAGGCCTATTTTGCTACCCTGGAAGACATCTTGGAACGTCCACACGATTTTGGCCCCTCTCGGGAGCAGGTAGACCTGGCCTGGCGCTATGCGTATCGTTTCTTCTTCGATTACCCCATGCCTTTCCCCTGGCATCTTGTGCACTTCAAAAAAGACGTGGAAGCCTGGCCCCTAAGCCGTTTCCTGAACCCAGAAGGTCAGGCGGCATTTTCCGAGACCTTTGCCTGTCTGGCGGGCGCACCGCGCAAGTGGACAAGGAGTCAAAGCCAATGAATGATGTAAATCTCAAATCCCAAGTGCGGGCGTTTTACGATCGAGTTGGCTGGCAGCAAGTGACTGAGGGGTTATACCAGAATGCCAAATACGAAGACTTGCGCCCCGTTTCGCGCGAGTACATTCATCGCTGCCACCTGCGCGTCAAGCGGCATTTGCCTGCCGGCGGAAAATATCTGCTGGATGCCGGTTCAGGGCCGATTCAGTACCCCGAATACCTGACCTACTCCGCAGGCTACCGTTTTCGCATCTGTGCCGATATTTCCATTGTGGCCTTGCAAGAAGCACGCCAACGCATTGGGGAACACGGCCTGTTTGTCGTTGTTGATGTCGCCAATTTGCCTTTCAAGGCCGATGCTGTGGATGGTGTGGTATCCTTGCATACCATTCACCACTTGCCGCGCGAAGAGCACCCCAGGGCATACAATGAGTTGTACCGGGTGCTCAAACCTGGGGGCAGCGGGGTCGCCGTCAATGGATGGGGGTTGGCGCGCTTTTCCTATGGGGTGAATTTCCCCATTCGGGTCAAGAAACGCCTGAAACGTTGGATTGGAGGGCTGGCGCGGCGCATCGCAGGGAAGCAAGCCTCCCAAAAGTCGGGACGTGCCGCGGCGCAGGCCGAACTCAAGGTCGCGTACACCGATAAATATGATTATCGCTGGCTGTTGACGCATGTCGGTGGTTTGTTCCCGTTGGAAATACGCGTTTGGCGCAGTGTGAATACCAGCGCGTTGCGTTTTTATATCCACACCTGGCTGGGAGGACGCTGGGTTTTGCGAGGCCTTTTCTGGTTGGAAGAGCGTTTTCCGCATTTCTTTGGGAAGCATGGTGCTTACCCATTGCTTATTTTCAAAAAATCTGCATGAGGAGTTTGCATGGATTGGAAAGATAAAGTCGTACTTGTGACCGGTGGTACGGGGTCGTTTGGTAAAAAATTCATTCGCATGTTGTTGGATGAGTACCAACCGGCGAAAATCATCGTGTACAGCCGCGATGAACTGAAACAACATGAAATGCGCCTGAAAGGATTCAATCACCCCTCACTGCGTTATTTCATTGGTGATGTACGGGATAAAGAGCGCCTGTATCGCGCCATGCACGGTGTGGACATTGTGGTACATGCCGCGGCGCTCAAGCAAGTGCCGGCTTGTGAATACAACCCCATGGAAGCCGTCAAGACCAATATCCTGGGGAGCAGCAATGTCGTAGATGCCGCCCTGGATGCCGGTGTAAAGCGTGTGCTGGCGTTGAGCACCGACAAGGCCGTCAACCCGGTCAATTTGTATGGGGCGACCAAATTGGCTGCCGAGAAGTTGATTATCCAATCCAATGCTTATGCGGCCGGTAAGGCGACGCGCTTCAGTTGTGTGCGTTATGGCAACGTGGTTGGCAGCCGCGGTTCGGTGGTGCCCGTCTTTTTGCGGCAGCGCGCAAGTGGCAAATTGACGGTGACCGACGAACGCATGACGCGCTTCTGGCTTTCGCTGGAACAGGGCGTGCGCTTCGTTATCCGCTGCATCGAACAAATGCAAGGCGGTGAGGTCTTTGTACCGAAGATTCCCAGCACCACGATTATGGACCTGGCGCGTACGATTGCCCCGGAAGCGGAAATCGAAACCATTGGCATTCGTCCTGGCGAAAAATTGCATGAGGTCCTGATTTCGCGTGATGAATCTCGTTCTACGGTAGAACTCGACGATATGTTTGTGGTCTTGCCGGTGGAGGCCTTTTGGTTTGGCGGCGACTGGATGCAGCGTGGCCGCCTGGTGGAAGATGGCTTCCGCTATTCGAGCGATAGCAACCCTGAGTGGTTGACTCCCGAGCAGATGCGCTCCTTTGTTGCGCCTTTCGAAGAAGCCTACGCCAATGGTGTGTTGGATGGGTAGAAGCGTATGCCCTCCTGCCTGACCGCGAAAACCTGATACACTAAACTTCCCTATGAAACTCCTCATCACCGGAGCGAGTGGGTTGCTGGGGCTAAACCTGGCCCTGGAAACCCATCGTGCGCATCAGGTGACGGGAGCTGTCCATCGTACCCGCCTGCAAGGGGCGCCGTTCCCCGTGTTGCAGGCCGATTTGACCCAGCCGGGTGCGGTCGCACGCTTATTTGCCGAAGCCAAACCTGATTGGGTCATCCATACCGCTGCGTTAGCCAACCTGGAAGATTGCGAGCGCAACCCAGACCTGGCGCAGCGCCTGAATACCGAAGTCCCCGCGATTCTGGCACGCGCGTGTCGGAAGGGCGGAGCGCGCCTGTTGCACGTCTCCACAGATGCGGTCTTCGATGGTACCAAGGGCAACTACACCGAAACCGATTCCCCCAACCCATTGGGTGTTTACGCGCGTACCAAACTGGCCGGGGAACAGGCCGTGTTGGCCGAGGAAGCGGCGGCCATTGTGGCGCGCGTCAACCTGTTTGGCTTTAGCCCAACCGGAAATCGCAGTTTGGCCGAGTTTTTTCTGTACAATCTGCTGACCGGTCATCCCGTCAAAGGTTTTACGGACGTCTTTTTCTGCCCGCTGCTGGTCAACCATATCGCCGAAATTTTCGTGGAAATGCTGCAAAAAGACCTGCACGGCCTGTATCACGTCTTCGCGGCCGAATGTGTGAGCAAGTATGAGTTTGGGGTACGCATTGCCCGCCTTTTTGGGTTGGACGAGCGGTTGATTGCGCCTATCAGCGTGCACGATTTTGGATTACTCGCCCGGCGTGCTCCCGACTTACGGATGAATACCCACAAACTTTCCACCGCGCTAGGGCACGCTCTCCCGACGCTTTCCCCCATGTTGAGGCGTTTTTACACACTTTATCAACAGGGTTATCCACAGAAACTCAAAGAGTATCTGATCTGAAAATAGATTTTCATGTCTGGTGGTGAAAATCATTTTT
>DYKW01000097.1 GCA_020722405.1 Anaerolinea thermophila | reverse complement strand
CCCATCCCCCCTTCCCTGAGGGAAGGGGGGAAAGATGCTTTCCGGGGTGTTTTTACACCAGCACAAAAGTGTAAATCTATTTCCGGTGGGAAATGAGCCATCCCAAGATACCCATCATGATTGTGAAAATTCTGTAACGTTCTCACCGTACCGCCAGGCCCTGCCTGGTCGACCGACCATTATGTTAGTGCTACCTCTGGTTGCGGCCAATCCGCGATGTTAGAAGTTGAAAAGCCAAGATATTGACGCTCCGCCTTGATGATAGTAAAATAAAGCCAGATTAATACGATTAATTGGATTTTTGTTGATCGCCGATTGACGCCTATTCAAAGATGAGAAGATACTATGCACCAGGGAACGGTTGATTTTTTACGCTATCTAGCACAGATACCAGATGAGAATACAGAGGATTCATCGAAATTGCCTTCTTTGCAGGAAATGAGCGCTCATTTGGGAGTCAGCGTATCTAAATTGCGAGAGCATCTTGAAGTGGCACGTGCTCTGGAATTGGTGGATGTGCGTCCCCGCTTGGGGATTCGACGCATCCCCTTTTCATTTACGCCGGCAGTGCGTTTGAGCCTGGTGTATGGTGTGCATTTAGACCGCCAGCACTTTGAACAATATGCCGATCTGCGCAATAAACTTGAGCATGCTTATTGGTATCAGGCCGTTGCGGCGTTAACCCCTGAGGATTATCGTTATTTGCAGCGCTTAGTGGATCAAGCCCTGCAAAAACTCAATGGCGTACCGGTGCGCATTCCCCATGAAGAGCACCGAGAACTCCACATGGCAATCTACAGGCGATTGGACAATTCCTTTGTACAGGGACTGTTGGAAGCCTTTTGGGATGCCTATGAATCGTTTGGCCTGAATCTGTATGCGGACTATGATTATCTGCAACAGGTGTGGCGCTATCATCGCGAAATGGTAGATGCTATTTTGGCCGGGGATTTTGAGGCCGGTCTGCAAGCGTTGATAGCACATAAAGATTTGTTGCACCATCGGCCCTCTTGAAAAAGGGGTGGGGCGTATGATGCGGAGATTTTTTATCAAGAAGGAGATTTTTCTATGAGTAATGCACAACCTTCGGTACTTTTAGATCTTCCGGAGAGTATGGAGCCCGTTGTGAACGATTTTTCGATCACGGTCGGTACCGTAAATGGTTCTGGTAGCCAAACCGCGAATATCACGCTGATGCGGACAGTGTTCCGCATGGGTGTTCCGGTTGTTGGCAAGAACCTGTTTCCCTCCAACATCCAGGGGCTGCCGACCTGGTTTACCATTCGCATTAGCGAGCAAGGTTACCTGGCACGCCGTGAAGAGCACGAAATTGTGGTTGCCATGAACCCGGCTTCTTTTGCTCAAGACCTGGCGGATGTAAAACCGGGTGGGGTTTTCTGCTACGACGATAGCATCAAGCAAGCCATTACCCGGGATGACATTGCGGTGTATCCTATGCCGGTCACAAAACTGGTGCGTGCGGCAGATGTGCCTTCCAAATTGCGTACTTATATCGCCAATATGGTGTATGTGGGCGTTTTGGCGCATATTTTGGGGTTGGACATCGAGGCTATTCGAGCGTCGTTAGATTTCCACTTCGAAGGCAAGGCCGGCCCTGTCAAGACGAATATGGATATGGTAGAGGCGGCTGCACAATGGGCGAAAGAAAACCTTGAAAAGAAAGACCCTTATGTGGTACGGCCTGCCAATAAGACCGATGGCTACATCATGGTCGATGGGAATACCGCGGCTGCCCTGGGTGCCATTTATGGTGGTGTGCAATTTGTGGCCTGGTACCCCATTACGCCGGCCTCCAGTTTGGCCGAAACACTCAACATGTACCTGCCCAAACTGCGCAAAGATGCCGATGGGAAACACACGTTTGCCGTGGTGCAGGCCGAAGATGAATTGGCCGCCGTTGGCATGACGATTGGTGCTGGATGGGGCGGCTTACGTGCTATGACATCCACCTCTGGCGCTGGCATTAGCCTGATGACCGAGTTCGTTGGCCTGGCGTATACTACCGAAGTGCCCGTGGTGATTTGGGATGTGGCGCGCGTCGGCCCCAGCACCGGTTTGCCAACCCGCACCGGCCAGGGCGATCTGACCATGACCTATTTCTTGGGGCATGGGGATACAAATCACGTTATCTTGTTGCCGGCCGACCCTTCTGAGGCCTTCGAGTTCGGTTGGAAGGCCTTCGACCTGGCAGAATATCTGCAAAGCCCGGTTTTCGTCCTCAGCGACCTGGATTTGGGCATGAACCAATGGATGACGCACCCCTTCGAATATCCCGATCGCCCCATGGAGCGCGGCAAGATCTTGTGGGAAAAAGAGGTAGAGAACTTTGAGCAGGAGCATGGGGTTCGCTGGGGGCGCTATCTGGATGTGGATGGCGATGGCATTCCCTATCGGACGGTACCCGGCAACCGCTCGCCGAGAAGCGCCTACTTCACCCGCGGTACGGGACATGACGATTACGCTCGCTACAGCGAAGATCCCGAAACATGGGAACGCACACAAAACCGCATCAAGGCCAAATATGCGTGGGCGCGCCAAAATGCCCCTCAACCGGTGGTATACGAAGCCGATGGCGGCACCGCAATCGGGTTGATTGGCTTTGGTACGACCGATACGGCCATTTTAGAAGCCCGTGACCAACTACAGGCCGCCGGCATCCCCACCGATTTCTTACGAGTGCGTTCCATTCCGTTTGCCGAAAGCGTAGCAGAGTTTATACGCACACATGAACGTGTATACGTGGTGGAATTGAACCGAGATGGTCAATTGCACCAGTTATTGACCATCAATTTCCCCGAACTGGCCACCAAACTGGTTTCAGTGGCTCACCTGGATGGTTTGCCCATGACGGCGCGCTGGGTGCGCGAGCAGATCATGGCGCAGGAGGTGAAATAACATGTCTAGCAAAGTTAATCAAGCAGGTTTGTCGAAGGGTGACTATCGTGGCGCCCCCAGCACGTTGTGCCAGGGTTGTGGGCACAATTCCATTGCCAGCCAGATCATCGCCGCGGCTTATGAACTGGATATCGTGCCTGAAAACATGGTGAAATTCAGCGGCATTGGCTGTTCCAGCAAAAGCCCAACGTACTTCTTAAGCCGCTCCTTTGGCTTCAATGGTTTGCATGGGCGTATGCCTGCCCTTGCTACGGGTGCGTTGTTTGCCGATGTCACGCTCAAGGGTTTGGGTGTCAGCGGAGATGGTGATACGGCCAGTATCGGCATGGGGCAGTTCAAGCACATCTTGCGCCGCAATCTCAACCTGGTCTACATCGTAGAAAACAATGGCGTCTACGGTTTGACGAAAGGACAATTTTCGGCCACGGCCGAGAAGGGATTGCGCCTCAAAAAGCAGGGTGTCAATCCCTACATGCCGGTGGACATTTGCATGGAAGCCCTGGTTGGCGGTGCCTCCTTTGTGGCGCGCTCCTTCGCTGGAGACCCTAAACAGGTTAAGGAATTGCTCAAGGCGGCCATCGCGCATAAAGGACTGGCCATCTTGGATATTATCAGCCCGTGTGTTAGTTTCAACAATCAGGATGAAAGTTACCATTCCTACGGTTGGGCAAAAGACCACGAAGCACCCATTCATGATATTTCCTTCATCCCCGTCATGGACGAAATCATCCTCGAGGATGAATTCGAGCCTGGCGAAATGCGCGATGTGACCATGCACGATGGCTCGCATATCTTGCTCAAGAAACTGGAACGTGATTACGACCCGACCAACCGCATGGAAGCCATTCGTATTTTGGATGAAAACTATCGCAACGACATGTTGTTGACCGGCCTGATTTACATCAATAAGGACGTTCCTACCATTGAAGAGGTCCACAATTTGCCGGAAACAGCACTTAACCGCATGAGCGAAGCGCAATTGCGTCCCACGCCGGAAACCCTGGAAGAGATCAACGCCCAGATGTTCTAGGCGAATTCTGAAAACGAAAACAGGCCTGCCCCGAATTTTTGGGATCAGGCCTGTTTTTTTTATCTCCCTTTGAGTGGGTTCGAACGGGGACCTCAGGTGGTACCGTACCCCCAAGAGATCCTGGCCCATGGGGCTTGAAACTCCTGGCGAACGTGAGGGTGCAGGGCTTACGCCACAATTTCGCCTTCGATGACTTCTACCCAGTGCGTGAAGGTCAACCCTTCAGGCCCTCTATTGACACGGATAATGTCACCTTCTTTGAATTCCCCGGCAAGCACCTTGATTGCTAGCGGGTCTTGTAACTCGCGTTGGATAGCACGTTTGAGCGGACGGGCGCCGAATTGCGGGTCGTAACCGACTTCGGCCAGATATTCGCGCGCCGCTTCGCTGATTTCCAGTTTGAAGCCTTTCTCCGCTAGAAGTTGACCGACCCGTCGCAATTGAATGTCCACGATACCGGCCAGGTGTTCCTTGCCGAGCGGGTGGAAAATCACGATTTCGTCAATGCGGTTGAGAAACTCCGGGCGGAAGTGAGCCTGCAGCACACGGTTGACTTCATCCCGTCCGACTTGATGGCCGTTCTCCCACAGCGTGTTGCCCAGGTTGGAGGTCATAATCACTACCGTGTTGCGGAAGTCCACCGTGCGGCCTTGCCCGTCCGTCAGGCGGCCGTCGTCCAGCAATTGCAGCAGCACGTTGAAGACTTCGCGGTGTGCCTTCTCGATTTCATCGAACAGCACCACGCTGTACGGTCTACGGCGGACGGCTTCGGTCAATTGACCGCCTTCGTCATAGCCCACATAGCCGGGTGGTGCGCCGATCAGGCGGCTGACGGTGTGCTTCTCCTGGTATTCGCTCATGTCGATGCGCACCATGGCGTGCTCGTCGTTGAACATGAACTCCGCCAGGGCGCGTGCCAGTTCTGTTTTCCCTACGCCGGTTGGCCCCAGGAAGATGAAGGAACCAATCGGCCGGTTGGGGTCTTGTAACCCGGCGCGGGCGCGACGCACGGCGTTGGAGACCACGCGAACCGCCTCCTCCTGCCCGACTACGCGTTCGTGCAGTTTCTCTTCCATGGACAGAAGTTTCTGCATCTCGCCTTCTAGTAATTTATCCACCGGAATGCCCGTCCAACCGGCCACGACAGCCGCGATTTCTTCGGCATCCACTTCTTCTTTGAGCAATGCACCCTCGGTCTGCATGGTCTTTAGCCTGCTTTCGGCCTGCTGAATTTGCTGCGCTAACTCACGCATCTCGCCATAGCGCAAGCGGGCGGCCTTTTCCAGGTCGGCGTGGCGCTCGGCGCGTTCCATTTCCAGGCGGGTCTGTTCCAGGCGTTCCTTCAATTCACGCAATTCGCCGATGGCCGTTTTCTCGGCTTGCCAGCGCGCCGTAATGGCTTTTGATTTTTCGCGCAGTTCTGCCAGTTCGCTCTCCAATTTCTTCAGGCGTTCTTTGGAAGCCTTGTCTTTTTCTTTCTTCAGCGCCTCGCGTTCGATTTCCAATTGCATGATGGCGCGATCTACTTCGTCCAGTTCCTGTGGTTTGGAGTCGATCTCGGTGCGCAGGCGGGCGGCGGCCTCGTCAATCAAGTCGATGGCCTTGTCGGGTAAGTGCCGGTCGGTGATGTAACGGTGACTGAGCGTGGCCGCGGCGATGACTGCCGAATCGGTAATGCGCACCCCGTGATGCACTTCGTAGCGCTCCTTCAATCCGCGCAAAATCGAGATGGTGTCTTCCATGCTGGGTTCTTCCACTAAAACGGGTTGGAAGCGCCGCTCCAGGGCCGGGTCTTTCTCGACGTATTTGCGGTACTCATCCAGCGTAGTGGCGCCGATGAGATGCAGTTCGCCGCGCGCTAACATGGGTTTGAGCATATTGCCGGCGTCCATGCTGCCCTCGGCCTTACCGGCGCCTACCACGGTGTGCATTTCATCCACAAACAGGATGATTTCTCCGGCTGCGTCGGTGATTTGCTTCAATACGGCTTTCAGGCGTTCTTCGAACTCACCGCGGTACTTGGCACCGGCCACCAGTGCGCCCATGTCGAGCTGTACGATGCGCTTCTTCTTCAGGCCTTCCGGCACGTCGCCGTTGACGATGCGCTGCGCCAGCCCCTCCACGATGGCGGTTTTCCCGACGCCCGGTTCCCCAATCAGAGCCGGGTTGTTCTTTGTGCGGCGGCTGAGAATTTGGATGACGCGGCGGATTTCCTCGTCACGGCCGATCACCGGGTCGAGTTTGCCCTTGCGGGCCAGGTCGGTCAGGTCGCGTCCATACTTCTCCAGCGCCTGATAAGTGGCTTCCGGATCGGGTGTGATCACGCGCTGATTGCCGCGGACCTCCTGCAAGGCCTTGAGAATGGCGTCTTTGGTCAGGCCATAAGAAGCCAGCCGTTTGCCCTCGATAGAATCGGTTAGGCCGAGCAAGAGATGCTCTGTGGAGACGTACTCGTCTCGCATACCTTTGGCGTAGCGTTCGGCAGCAGAGAGCACATCGGCGGCCGCCTGAGCCAAGCCGACTTGCATGTTTGCCCCGTGGACTTGCGGGCGTTTGGCTAGTTCACGTTCGATTTCTTCGCGCAAAGCCAGCGTCGAACCGGCGACCTTGGTCACAATGGCTGGTACGACGCCTTCTTCTTGCCGCAAGAGAGCCAGTTCCAGGTGCAACGGTTCGATGGCTTGATGATGGTATTCTTGTGCAATTTGTTGTGCCCCAAACAGGGCTTCTTGAGATTTTTGGGTGAATTTTTCTAGGTTCATTGTTTTCTCCTACCGGTAAATCAGTTTGAATAAATCCCTCGCTTGGTGGTTGTGGGAAGATTACAACCTGATTGTAGATGCTTTGTGTTAGAGATAAGTTGGATGGAAATAGGATTTTTGTAAACATCACAACCGGCCGGTCGGGTAGTCGTGTAGTCGCGTAGTCAGGTAGTTCGATAGTTGGGTAGTTAGGTACTCAGTAGATCGAAATCAGGTCTCCAAAGGGATAGATATGGTAAGAGAAAGGCC
>DYKW01000096.1 GCA_020722405.1 Anaerolinea thermophila | reverse complement strand
TTCGGTGCCGCCGCCAAATGGCCCGCCGGAAAACACGACGGTATCCCCACCGCGCAAGGTAGTTTCCCCTTGGGTTTCGCTGCTATTGTAGTACGTGGCGGCGCGTAAATCTTGTGACGCAAACGAGCCCGGCAGGTGTACCACCACGGTGGCGCCTTCGATAGGGTAGCCGCGGTCACTCTCGATAAACTTCCAGAAGAACTGGTCTCCACCATCGTAGATGCGCAAGGCGCCCTTGAGGGTATAACGCAACTGAAACGTGCGCGTGGCATTCGTGGTGGGCGAAAAATACCAGGTGATTTTCGTCTCTCCGCCACTGCTTTCCAGCGTGTACGTCCCTGCGGTTGCGCTGGAGGACTCCTGGTAGGACCGCCCATTTTCACTCACGCCCCAATCGGTGATGGCTTCCACCCTGTTATAGGGGATGCTGCGAAAGGCATAGGTGAACGCCCCGCCGATGAAACGCACTTCCCAGGTCTCCACCACCTGGACATCGCCATTTTGCATGATGGTGATATCGCCATCGCGGCGCAAGACGTCCACCGATTTGCTCTGCGCGCTACTACGCCACGGAACGAACACGAGCAGCAACGCGGCGATCATCGCCAGGGGCCACATCCGAATTCGAGATTTCATCACACACTCCTTGGGCGAAACAATACGCCGCCTCGACGGCATTAGGTTGACGGAAGCGGGTGCATCAGCAACCCGCTTCCAGGGAACGCACCTTCCCAACACAGCGGGCGTGCCCGACGAAGCAAGCACGAAGAGATGTTCATTGCTTTGTTGCTTCCTGGCGTTGCAACACATGCAGGCCATTTTCTCCGGCGGCGATGACAACGTTGGCCATGCCGAGGAAGAGACCGTGCTCGATGATCCCTGGGCGCGCTTCCAGGCTGCGGGCTAAGGCCGCGGGGTTGGAAATGCCACCCTCGAACCAGCAGCGCGCCAGGTAGTTGCCGTTGTCGGTTTGCGCCGGTGAGCCGTCTGCCTCAACCCAGAGTTCGGCGCGACAGCCCAGTGTGTTCAGCCAGGCGAGGTGGGCCTTGTACTCAAAGGGCAGAATCTCTACCGGCAATGGCCCGCGCGTCCCCAGGATAGAAACCAGCTTGCTTTCGTCCACAATCACGAGAAAGCGCTCTGCGTGCACGGCGATGATTTTTTCGCGCAGGTGGGCGCGTCCCAGCCCTTTGATCAAATTCAGATGAGGGTCCACCTCGTCGGCGCCATCCACTGCCAGGTCCAAGCGAGGGTGTTCATCGAGCGTGGTCAACGGGATACCCAGGCGGCGGGCCTGTGTGGCGGTGCCCTCCGAGGTGGGCACGCCCTGGATGTGGCGCAATTGACCGCTGACCAGGCGCTTGCCCAACAAATCCACAAAGATCGCTGTTGTGGAGCCAGAACCCAACCCCAGCGTCATCCCATCCTGCACGTAGTTGAGCGCCTCGCGGGCGGCCGCTTCTTTCAGTGTCATGGTCGTTGGAGTAGGTCAAGGGCTCGCGCGGCGATGTTCTCTGCCGTGAAGCCGTATTCTCGATAAATCGTCTGATAGGGCGCGGAGGCCCCAAAATGATCAATGCCGAGCGCCGCGCCGTCTTCGCTCACGTAACGCGCCCAGGCTAGAGTAGAACCGGCTTCAATGGCCAGTTTGGGTAACTCTGGCGGGAGCACGCTGTGACGGTATTCCGCCGGCTGGGCGTCGAACAGTTCCCAACTGGGCATGGAAACCACCCGCGCCGCCACACCCTGGTCGGCTAGTCTGGCTTTCGCTTCCAACGCAAGGTGGACTTCGGAGCCGGTAGCGATCAGCACCACCTCGGGCGACATCCAGTCTGGGTCTGAGAGCACATAAGCTCCGCGTTCTGTCTGATTATCGGCGGGCGCGATTTGAGGTACTTTTTGGCGGGTGAGTACGAGGGCGGTTGGGCCTTCGGTGCGTTTCAGAGCGATCTGCCAGGCTTTCGCGGTCTCGTTGCCATCGGCGGGGCGCAGTGTCACCAGATTGGGGAATGCCCGCAGGGTGGTCAGGTGTTCTACCGGCTGGTGGGTGGGACCATCTTCACCTAAGCCAATGCTATCATGCGAGAAAACGTAGATTACGGGGAGGCCCATCATCGCTGCCTGGCGGATTGAGGGGCGCATGTAGTCCGCGAACACCAGGAAAGTGCCACCGTAAGGGCGCAGGCCGTGCAACGCCAGGCCGTTCATAATGGCGCCCATGCCGTGCTCGCGAATGCCGTAATGAAGGTAGTTGCCGCTGTAATCGCCCCGCCGGATTGGGAGCGATACCGTGGTTTTGGTGTTGTTGCTGCCACTCAGGTCGGCAGAGCCGCCAATCAACGTGGGGATAGCCGAGACGAGGCCCTCCAGCACCTTGCCGGAGGCCGCTCGCGTCGCCAGCGGGCTTTTGCTGCTGAAATCGGGCAGCGTTTCTTGCCAGTCGGATGGTAGTTCGCCGCGCACGAAGCGCTCCCATTCGGCGGCCGCATCGGGGTACGCCTGGCGGTAAGCTTCCAGCCGCGCTTCCCAGGATTTTTGTTCTGTGGCCCCGGCCTGGGCGACCTGTTCAAAGTGGGCTTTGACCTCTGGCGGGATGAAGAACGGCTGATCGAGTGGCCAGCCAAAGTGTTCTTTGGTAGCCTGGTAGGCTTCGCCCACCAGCGGGCTGCCGTGGACTTCCGCCATATCTTGCAACGGGCTGCCATAGCCGATGTGCGTCCTACAGGCGATCAGGCTGGGGCGCTCGCTTTCGGCCTGGGCGGTGCGGATGGCCTGGTCAATGGCGGCCATGTCATATCCGTCCACCGTTTGGGTGTGCCAGCCGTAAGCCTCAAACCGCCTGGGGACATCTGTGCTGTTGCTCAGGCTGGTCGAGCCGTCAATAGAAATGTGGTTGTCATCAAAGAAGACGATCAGCTTTCCCAGCCCCAGGTGCCCGGCTAGCGAGCAGGCTTCATGAGAGATACCTTCCATCAAGTCACCATCGGAGGCTAACACGTAGGTATAGTGATCTACAATGGTGTGACCAGGACGGTTGAAGCGCGCTGCCAGCCAGCGCTCGGCGATTGCCATACCCACCGCGGCGGCAATCCCCTGGCCAAGCGGGCCGGTGGTGATCTCAATGCCCAACTCCGGCGCGTATTCAGGATGGCCAGCGGTGTGGCTGCCCCACTGTCGGAAGTTTTTCAATTCTTCCAGCGAGAGTGGGTAACCGCTCAGGTGGAGCAGTGCGTAGAGCATGGCCGAACCATGTCCGGCGGAGAGTACAAAGCGGTCGCGGTCCGGCCAGCGGGGATCTGCTGGGTTGTGTTTGAGGAAGCGCGTCCACAGCACAGTGGCGATGTCGGCTGTCCCTAGCGGCAGGCCTGGGTGGCCGGAGTTGGCCTGGTGCACGGCGTCGATCGCCAACATGCGGATGGTGTTGGCGCATAGTCTATCGAGTTCGTTGTAGGTAAAGGAATGGGTAAACATCTGTGTCTCCTGCAGCCATAAGACGTTGCAAAGAAAATATGCACGTCAATCTGAAAACCGTACTCTACGAACCACTTCCCTAAGTTCTTCGTTAAGTTCCTCCCGAGCGAGGAGCATATGGTAGGCGATCAAGAGCTGGGTCAAGCCCAGGGGGTGAGATTTATAGGACTCTGTGCCATCCAGAAACGCGCCGATCTGCCCAAGCCTGAAGTGTTCCAGGTTAGGAGAGTGCGCCACCAAGTGCTTCCAGATCAGTTCTTCAACTTCGCTTGCTTTCTGGCCAGAAATATCACCCTTGATCTCTAAGGTCTCCATCAACCAGTCATCCTCGCGAGTGATCATGGAACAAATAGTGCCTTTGTCATCGCCCTCACCGCATTCGATTAACTCGCTCAGGTCGGGGTGGGGCAATGTAGGTCGGAGCAGCAAACGCACGTTCAGGTGGGCACCGGTTTCCTCCGTTTGGTCGGGGGGGCGATAGAAGTTGACGATGATATCGGCGTGTTTTTGTTGAGGTTGGATAAATTCGCGCGAATCTTCGGTACGTTTTTCCAAGGAGGCTTTGACTTGTTCGGTTGTATAGCCGCGTTTGGCAGTGTCACGTTTGATTTTCCAACGGATGCGCAATTCTTCTTCGGGGGACAGGTAAATCTTGACGTCGAAATGACGCCGCAAAGCCCGGTTGTGGAACCCCAGTAGTCCTTCGGCAATGATGAACTCCTTGGGTTCGATATATTCGGGGGGGTCAAAATCGCCGGTTTCGTGGTTGTAGACGGGCTTCAAAATAGGGTGACCGCGGCGCAACAAGTCCAGATGTTGCTCCATGATGTCCATGTAATTACAGGATGGGTCGAGGGCGCTGATGCCTAATTCCTTGCGCTGTTTACGGTTGTAACGGTGATAGTCGTCGGTGCAAATCACGGTGACGCGTTCTACCCCCAGAATCTTGGCAATGCCCTCGGAGATTGTGGTTTTCCCTGCTGCGCTATCGCCCACCACACCCAGCAAAATAGTTCTTTGATATGACATTTCTTCCTCCTTAATAGCATTCTTAGTAACGCGCCACGGCGTTCCTCCACAAGATAGGAGACACGCCTGCGCGGCGGAGCAAATTAGAATTTCACCTCCGCCCACAAGTCTAAAGCCTGGCGCAGTTCTTTGTTCTCTTTGGCTGCTTGCTCCAAACTGATCCCCTGAGCAACCGCCTCCAGGGCGGTGCGCACGGCACGTGCTCCGGCGCGGCTGCCGCCGGGATGGCCGTGGGTGCCGCCTCCAAAGGCAAAAAAGGCATCCTTGCCGAAAATGTTGTGGAGAGCAGGGATGTGCCCAGGGTGTAACCCTCCTGAGGCCACAGGCACAGTAGGTTTCAGGCCGGCCCAATCCTGTTCAAAAAGCACCCCGCGATAGGGTTTTGTTACCGGGTCGCGCAGGATGGCAACACGCTCGCGCATCTCTTCTGGGCCGCCCTCGAGTTTGCCGACCCCTGTGCCGGTGTGGATGTGGTCTACTCCTAACAGGCGGGCAACTTTGGAGATTACCCGGTATTCGATGCCGTGATAGGGCACCCGGTCGAGAGCGGCGTGCATGGCTCGATGGGCGTGGATAATCAGTCCCAGTTTCTCCGTTTCCTGGCGGATGGTGGCCACGCCGGTGAATCCCACGGTCACAAAGTCAATCATCACAAAGATTCCCCCCTGCTCTTTGATCCACTCCGCCCGCCGAATCATCTCGTTGGACGTGTTGGCGGTGATGTTGGCCCAATAGCCTTTTTTCTCACCCGTTTCGGCCTCCGCTTTGTGGAGCATCTCCAGGGTGCGGGCGATGCGCTCGTAGAAGTCGTTGAACTTTTGACTTCCCAAATTTTCATCATCTTTCACTGTATCTATGCCCCCCATCCAGGTCTCGTAACAAACTTCGGCATGTTCGGCGACGGTTAACCCGATTTTGGGTTTAATCGTGGAGCCGCTCATGGCGCGTCCGTAGATTCCCATGCGTTGGCGCACTCCTGGTAAGCCATAAGCTGGCCCGGGGAAACCGCGCACTAACTCAGTCGGGAAACGAATATCCTCCAGGCGCAAGCCATCCACGGCGCGCATCCCAAACACGTTGCCAGCCACGCTGGAGAGTATGTTGGGCATGCTACCGGCTTCGAACAATTCCGGGGGGTAGGCTATGAAGACCATGTCCCCCTCGATAGCGTAGACTCGGGCCTGCAAACGACCGGCAACCCCGGGGTCTACCTCGGTCCACGTACCGGTGGAGGATTCTGCCGCCACTGCTGCCGCGGCCTCTTCCATGCCCACGTCTTCACGGGGGGTCACCCGGAAGGCGCAGATCAGTTCGTTGTCTTTTGGCTCTTCGCCCAGCCGGAGATATGTTTCGGCGTAGGGTTTTACGCCCTTTTCATTTGAGACTGTGCCTGACATTTTGTCCTCCTAGAATCGTGTCTGGTTCTATACTGAAAACGGTTGAAAATTGGACTTTTCTGCGGTAAAAAAACTGGTCATCTAAAAAACCAGGAGACGACCATGATTACCATTGATTTTACCATCAATCGTAACTATTTTGACAATGTCATACAAATATCCCCAGTATCATCAAACCTGGGCGACGGAAATGCGCGACTTGCTCCTGACATCAAAGGCACGGTGGAAACAGCCAAAGTCCAGGGCTACCCCTCCCCAACCCTCCCCGCGTGAAAAGCCAACGCGGGCGGGTCAAACAAAGGCCGCCCAAGAACCTGCTGGATCGTTTGCGAGATCATCCCAAGAAGGTTCTAGCCTTCATGTACAACTTCGAGGTGCTATTTGACAACAATCTAGCCGAACGGGATATCCGCATGGCGAAGGTCAAGCAAAAAGTGTCGGGCGGTTTTCGCTCCTCCGATGGTAGTGATGCCTTTTGTCAGGTACGCAGCTACATCTCGACCACCAGAAAAAAACCACCAGCCCATTTTGCAGGTTCTATGCCAGGCATTGTCGGGTTCGCCTTATGTGCCAGAGTTTGTCACCGCACTGGCTGAATAGTTACCAATGTAATTGCCATCGCCCATCCACATAGGCCCATATCACGTATTGTTGCAAACAAGGAAAATTTTCCAAGTCTTCAAGCGTGACACCATACAACCAAACTTCAGATGTATGGCGCATAATTTTATCATCACAGGAAAGATTGTCTGGGGAGTCAAAAAATACAGCGGTATATGGTGATGGATAATCCTGTAGTTCTGATTTTGCGTTCAATGCCCAAACAGGAGCATCTACACCAACATAAAAATAAATTACAGGGGTAATATAGGCCGGGCGTACAATCAAAGCCCAAGGACGGGTTGGTTGAATGGACTCTAGAACTTCTGGTAACGTTGTTTTTTGCCATGATTGATAATATGAAAACAATGGGGCTATGGCAAAAAGTAAACACAACAAAATCCATGTCACAAAAAACCGAACCGAAAATTGTGTACTAACAGCACCCATAACAAAATATAGTATA
>DYKW01000268.1 GCA_020722405.1 Anaerolinea thermophila | reverse complement strand
TCGATCAGGAGCGTGTCGCCGCTCTGGATGGTCGGCTCCATGCTGTCTCCACGGGAGCGGATCCGTCAGCTCAGACAGCATGACAGCGTTCAATAGACTGGGCACTCCTCCGTTCAATATGTTGTGAACAGTACCTGGCGACATGCCGCCCTCTCCTGACATGCCTCGCTGACTGCGATCACCGATTGCTTCCTTGAGGCGCTCGCCAAAGCGTCCAACTTCCTCCTCCAAACTCAGACGCAGACGTCCAAGTTCGTAAGAGCCGTCCGTCTTTTCGTAACTCATTGATATATCACCGCGTTCTTCAAACTGAACGGATTGCTAGGTTGGATTGAACATGGACGTTCAATAATTTGTTGCAGTGTTCAATTCGTTGAAGTAAATTTGATGCAACGAAATTGACGCATGGCAAAGACAAATGACCAAAGCGACAAGCCAAAAAAAGAGCGCTATCGACTGGCACCCTGCCGACATCGTTGCCGCGCTCAAGAAAAACGGATGGAACCTGTCGTCTCTCTCCCGCCACCACGGGTACGCCTCGCCTGGGACCCTGCGCCGCGCCATCGAGACAAAGTGGCCCAAGGGCGAGGCGATCATTGCTGAGGCCATCGGCGTTAAACCTGAAGAAGTCTGGCCATCTCGTTATCAGGAACAGTTTAAGCGACCTGTAACGCGCCGCAACGTAAACCATCGCAAGGTGGCTTGACATGAGGCGCATTAGCGACACTAGCACGCTAGATCTGTTCGAGGTTCCTGCACCCGCCCCGGAGTTGCCTGGGACGATGGATTACCGCCACCAGGTGGCACATCTGGTCAGCGAAATGCTGCGCCGCTCGCCCCACGATCGTTTCGATGTCGCCGCTCGGATGAGCCGCCTCTGATGGGTAGCCGCCATGAATGAATGGTTCACATCTGCCGAGTTGGCCGGTCTGCCAGGGCTGCCTGGAACTGACCGACGCGTCCGCGACAAGGCTGCCCGAGAAACTTGGCAATCCCGCAAACGCGCCGGTAGAGGCGGCGGGCAGGAATACCACATCAGCAGCCTCCCGCCTGAGGCCCGCGCCGCGCTTGCCGCCCGCCACACCAGCGCCGATGTGCGCTCCGACGTGC